>NZ_JAUBUY010000085.1:0-13819 GCF_036705565.1 Microcoleus sp. AT8-B5 | reverse complement strand
CGTTTTGGACGGGCGGGACGCCCATCCCACAATAACAATTAAAATTGTAAGTTATTTAATTCGCGATCCTAAGCGGGATTTCACGTTAGTTGTTAGTTGTATTTTATACGCTTGCTGTTCGGCATTTAAAAAAGCACATCTTCACATCCGCAGTGAAAAACCCTCTATTCTTCCCCCCCTCAGACTCTCTCCCCCTCCCCCCTTCTCCCCTTCTCCCCGCGCCCCGGCAATCACGATCGGCAGCAGCTTATTTAGCAGGAGTTGCGGCTTGAGAAGTCGGTGGCGCAATATTAATTAATGGCAAAGTTCCGCCTCCTCCCATTACTGTCGGAAACTGGCCGTTCCATTTTTCAATAGCTTGCTGCTGCAAAATTTCGGCTGTTAATGTTTGCCGCTGCAAGCGTTGAGCTTCGGCTTTACCTTTAGCGCGGTTAATTTCAGCTTGAGCATCTTGGGTGGCTTTTTGAACTGTAAATTCTGCTTGTTTAGCTTCTTGTTCGGCTATTTGTTTGGATTCGATGGCTTTGCTAAATTCGGGAGAAAAGCCAAAATTTATTAAAGAAACATCTCTGACGATGACGCCGTAAGGTTCCAAACGCTTTTTGAGGCTGTTGTCGATTTCTGTTTTGAGTTCTGTGCGCTTAGTAATAATTTCTTCTGCGGTTTTTTTAGAAGTTGCTGCTTTGAGAACTTCCGAAATTGCCGGACTCAGAATGCTGGTAACAATTTGTTCTTCGTCTCCTATTTGTTGAAAAACTTGATTAACTTTGGCGGGGTCAACATTCCAGTTGACTGCCAAATCTGTAGTAATGCTTTGCAAATCTTTGGATGCTGCATCTGCTTTCAAATCGGTTTTTTGTACCCGCACGCTGAGAGTTTTTACAGAGGTGAAGATCGGTAAAATCGGGTGGATGCCTTCATCTAAAATCGCGTCTTGAACTTTCCCGAAGCGCATCATAACGCCCCGTTCCCCTGGGCCGACGAGGGCAAAAGGTCTTAAAATTAAGGCGGCGATGATGAAGACGATGCCACCGACGATGTAGAGAGCTAGGTTGTACTGAACACTTTGCATGGTTTTCATATGTTAATTCAGCTAAGTTGTTTTACTGGATGTTAGTTGTCTATTCGCTCTTATCTAAGATTATAACTTCCGGTTAATGGTGCAACAACTCATAAATTTCTTTATTTTTTTCATAAAAGTCATAGGATTTTGAGCGTCGGAAAGCTTTTTAAATCAAAAAGATATGAGATTGCCGTTACATTGAGGCTCTGGTATGAACAATGGCATTTGTACCTAGCTGAAATTGTTGATGAATAAATGTTTCAATCGTCTTGACAAAGAGGATTTTTTTAGATATAGCAGAAGTAAATAGATAGCTCGATCGCTCTTTGAGAAGCGATAAAAGGGCGATCGGAAAGACAAAGCTTTCTAGAAAGCTAAAAAATCAGAATTGAACAGCTAATTTTTGGGTAAATTTTAATGGTAAATGGCAGGTGCGTGCCACAAAAACCTTTGCGGGTTGCTGCAAGCCAGGAAAGATAGAATTTCCATCTGCGACGTACAGACTCTATTTGTAGAATTGGCATCGGCCCGACTTGCTAAACCCTCCTGAGTAGAAAAAAGACTGCTTGGGCAAGTTGGGAATTTATAGCTACAAACGATAAAAATCCGAGTTTAAAAATGCCCGAAAATAAGTTAAGCTTAGATGAGAACGGTTGAAGAAAAATCAAAATGTTGCAGCGACACCCTTGGCCGCAGACAATTGAAGAGGCGATCGCCATTCAAGAACAGCTTCGGTCAGAGGTAATTACCCAAAATCAACTGGACACAGTTCGGTACGTCGCCGGTGTAGATGTCGGCTACGACAGTGCAAACGATGTATCGCGGGCCGCTGTAACAGTTCTGAGCTTTCCCGACTTGCAATTGCAGCAGCAAGCTGTGGTTCGCAGTCCTACAACTTTTCCTTACCTTCCGGGTTTCCTGTCTTTTCGAGAAGTGCCGGCAGTCCTTGATGCGTTGGAAAATATCAGTTTGAGGCCAGACTTGATATTGTGCGACGGTCAAGGACTAGCCCATCCCCGCCGATTCGGTCTGGCGTGCCATTTGGGGGTTTTGACAGGGATTCCCACGATCGGAGTTGCCAAAAATCGATTTATGGGAGAACATTCCGAAGTCGGACTCGACCGGGGCAGTTGGCAACCCTTGCTGCTAGAGGGATCAACGGTAGGCGCAGCGCTAAGAACGCAAACAGGGGTAAAGCCGATGTATGTTTCGATAGGTCATAAGGTAAACTTGATAAGTGCGATCGAGTACGTCCTGCGCTGCGCCCCAAAATATCGCTTGCCAGAAACCACTCGATCGGCAGACCAACTAACATAGGGATCGGTGGCAAGCGCGGAATGGCTCAAAAAAAAAAGTAAAAAGACCAAAAAAGCATCCGTCTTGGGACTTTTAGTTTTTGAGGAGGCGCGGTTAAGTCGAAAAATCCTCTGAGTCTACTGCCAATCAGCTTTCGGTTCCATCCTTCCAGCGAACTAAAGAATGACTATACCTGAGAAAGAGGTATAAAAGTTGGGGGGTTTATAGAATGATTGAAAGACAGTAACCAGCTTAAAAAATTGGCGGCTCTAACTATAGTGCCCGGGCGTGAACTATTTTTAGTTCACATTTGTAAGTTATGAAATATTCATTCTGCGAGTTAAACCAAAAGCTTAGATTCGTCTGATGAGGTTTCATAATTTACCGTCGGATATCTCACCACTGGCTGGGAGTAACCATGACAGTGGGAGGCGAAGGCGCGATCGAGCTAAAAAATCAGAAAAAAACAAGGAGACAGTCATGGCTGAGAAAAGCAAACGCGGATTCGCTTCTATGGATGCAGAAAAACAGCGCGCAATTGCTAGCAAAGGCGGAAAAGCTGCACACGAGAAAGGAACTGCACACGAATTCACCCCTGAAGAAGCCAGACAAGCTGGCCAAAAAGGCGGCGAAGCTGTCAGCAGAAATCGCGAACACATGGCTCAAATTGGTCGCGAAGGCGGTCGCAAAAGCCGCAAAAGCGAAGCTTAAGTCTCTTAAGGCTTGCCCTGTAATGAAAGATTGCACAGTTGCAGCGTGAGACATAGCACTAGGACAGTAAACGTTTGAGGAGGGGGGGCGATCGAAGTTACCAAGGTAGTTCGATCGTCCAACCTCCAAAATTCGTGACTAGCGCACCACAGCCTCGCAAATGTGAAAACCCCCCAGGAATTACTTTTTAGCAATCCCTGGCAAATCTTGAACAGCAATTTTTTTACCAAGCTGCACTGCGGTCAATAATTTTGCGGGAAAGAAAAGCTGGTAAGCGCGAGTCAGTCTCTCAAAAAAAGCCAATACGAGCACTAAAAGCCCCGAACTCAGGGCTTTTTTGTTTAGCTGCACATAATAATATTTTTAGAAGTGCGATCGAGTCGGCGTCATTCGATTTTAGATTTTAGATTTTAGATTTTGGATTGACTTGCGCGAGATTAATTCGGGGGACGCAAGGATTTTAGATTTTAGATTTTGGATTGACTTGCGCGAGATAAATCACGTGGCGGGTACCACATGAAGAAATTCTTGGTCAATAATTATAATTAAGTTTTTTGGTGAGGAACTCCGTCCTCAAAATAAATCAGTTAATATTTTTTTATATTTTTGAGTTAACTATAAAATCATGACAAACCAGCTCACTTTAGCATGGACAGAAGCTGGGGTGCGCCAAACTCAGACAATTGAAAACGGACAGCCGAGCAAAAATCCGGGAACCGTGAGGATCGGGCGCGATCCGGCGAAGTGCGATATAGTATTTTCGCATCCCAGCGTATCGGGGCTGCACGTTGAAATATTTTTTAATCAGGAATTGCAGGAGTATGCAGTGCGGAATTTGCGCGAAAGCAATCCGCCGCTGGTAGATGGAAAAATTCTCGCCCGAGGCGAAGCAAAATTGAAATCGGGAAGCCACATCCATTTAGGCCAAGTGCAAATTGAGGTGGTGAATGTCACGGAGGTGCAGGTAGCCGCGCCCCAGACAGTTTTGCTGTCTGGGCCTCCCGCACCTGGTAACTTTCAGCCGACGGGGCCTTCAAAATATGGTTTGCAGTGTCCCAAGTGCAGCCGAATTTCGCCTTACGCACAGTTGAATGCGGGGTGTCCGTGGTGCGGTACTTCTTTGGCGGCGGCGGCGAGTGTGATGCTGTCTCCGTGAAAGTTTGAAAAACTCAGATGTTGCACCATTCTCAATTACTTGTTTAGGAACAGGCTTTTCGGCCTGTTCCACAAGAAAATTCATCTATTGTGGAATGGGCCGGAGAGCCCGTTCTTGACAATGGTGCAAGATTTAAGAAAAACGGAAACTCAGGCTATCCGCTAAACACTCTCAACTTCAAAAATCTTTTTTTGCAGAAAGCTCAAAGCCGACGGCTGATGTTTAAAAAATAATCATGAATTCTCAACCCTTGCGCCTGCGACTGACTTGGACAGATACAGCTACGGGGGATTGTCGATCCCCCATACTCGACTTACCCATCGCTTTGGGACGAATTTTTGAAGCTATGCCCGCCACAATCAACGGGAAACGAGTTTCTCGAATTGCCCTCAGCAGCAGTCAAGTTTCTCGCTTTCATGCAGTGATTGGCACCGAAGGTAACAGTATTTTACTGACTGACACGGGTAGCCGCAACGGTACTTTTGTTAACGGCATTCGCCAAACCCGGTGCGTGCTGGCAAACGGCGATATGCTGCAAGTTGGGCCCTACGCGATCGGCATTTCTTTTGCTGTTAATTCCCCTGAAACGCCGTCGGTCAATTCTCACATTTTCTTTAACCCGCAGACCAATGGGCCAGACCCGGCATTGGGGCCGCAAATAATGTCGCAGGTTTCTCAAACAGGTAGTAGGGGAGAATTTCCGCCGATCGCATTTTTGCACGCTTCTCAAGTGTCAATGCGATCGCTCCAATCTATGGGACTCCCTGTGACAGAAGTTGATTGGGCAGCCGTTGGTGGCGGTTTAGGCAGCTTTATTTGGGTGGATTTGCTGAGAATTTGCGGCGTGAAAATCGATCGAATTGCGGTTTTGGGCATGGAAAACCAGCCTTACGCCCGCTACCTGCGTTTGTGCTTGAATTCTCAAATTCCGCTGCGGGAACGCCTACGATCGAATTCTGACTCTTGTCCAGACAACATTTGGGGCTGGCCTCCCTATGCTTTGCGGGAAGCTTGGCAGGAATTGCTCAAAGGGCGTTTGGGGATGTCGTTGATGTTGATGTGGCAGGTGTTTGCTGAACCGACTTTTGCCGAAACTTATACGCCTCGCGCGGGGAATGTGTTTGATTCTATTGACAGGGAAGTCGATCGAATTGGGTGGAATCAGATGTTTCGCTACGGTAGAGTGCGGGGAATTCGCAAAACAGATGACGGCAGGTACGCGATCGCTTATTCTCGATCGAATGCGGATCACCGCGACCACGCTTTTTTAATCGCCAAATACGTACACTTAGCCACCGGCTATCCCGCCATTCAATTTTTGCCGGACTTGCAAGCTTACCGCGAAAAAACCCAGGATTTTGAGTCGGTTGTCAACGCTTACGAAAAGCACGACGGCGTTTACGAAAAATTGGAGGCCAGCGGCGGCAGCGTGTTAATTAGAGGCCGGGGAATTGTGGCTTCGCGGGTGGTGCAGCGAATTTACGAAGCGCGACAGCGGAACGGCAACATTCAAGTATTGCATTTGATGCGATCGCCCAAACCTCAAGGTAACAAATTTAAACTCGCTGAGCGAAAAGTCGAAAATCACTACGAATTTCAACCTTTCAACTGGCCGAAAGCTTGCTGGGGCGGGGAACTCCGCGTACTTTTGGAACAAGCCGCCCCTGAATTGCGGCCGCAGTTACTCACAGACTGGGGCGGCACTACCACAGCCCAGCGCAGCGACTGGCGGCGGATTGTCAAAGAAGGTTTAAGTCAAGGATGGTATCAAATTACCTTCGGCGAAGTCGAGCGAGTCGAGCGCGACAGTCAAAACCGCACGGTGACGTACATTCAGGAGAAGGAACTCAAGGGGCAAATTAAGTTAGAAGCTGATTTTATTATTGATGCTACGGGTTTGGACGCTAAGGTAAAAACCAGTCCCTTGTTAAACGATTTGGTAGCTCAATATAATCTTCCCCTCAACGGTTTGGGCCGGCTGAGTGTTAACAACGATTTTGAAGTGCCCGAATTGCGGAATTCTTCTGCTAGCAATACAGAAGGCCGTGTATACGCAGCCGGCGCGATTACTTTAGGAGGGCCTTACGCGCCCGTAGATAGTTTTTTGGGCTTGCAATACGCTGCCTTGCGATCGGTTGAAAGTCTGGCAGCCAACCGATCTCCGGGTGTGCGGAAATTGAGCGTTTGGCGATCGTTTGTGCAGTGGTTGAAGTGGATTTTAAATAAATCTCCCGGCTAACTGAGAAGAGGAAATTCGGCAACAAGAAATGTAGGGGATTTAATAGACTTAAACAAGCTTTGCTTTCAGTCTAAAATCTAAAATATCAATTCAAAATCGAACAATTTGACCATGTAATCTAAAATCTAAAATCTAAAATCTAAAATCGCATGACTCCCACCTTATTCGGTCGTTGGCAAACTCGCTTACTGTTATTTGTAACCGTAGGCGTTTTAGTAACGCTGCCCTTTTTTCTGGGTTTAATTATCTCCCAATCAGGCTCAATATTTTTCTGGATTTTAGGGTATGTAGCGATTTTTGGTCTCGGCTGGGATGCTTTATATATCTACATCCAAAAGTTCCGCTGGGATCGAGATTGGCCCGGTGCATTTCAATTACTCGCTGGAATTTGGGAAGCACTTTTTGTGTTATTTTTAATCAAAGTTATCGGTTTACCGGGGATACCTGCACAAGATTTTGACTTAGGAGCTTTTGCTTTGCATTATAGTTTAGTGTGGCTAGCTATTTATCTGGCATCGCAAACACTGATGCGGATTTTGTTTCCCCACTGGCGTTTCCGAGGCGGCCAATGGTTGTAATAATATCTGTAGGGGCAGTTTTTACCAACAATAATCGCCTCAAACACGCCCGGTCATTCTATAATATATGAGCAGGTTTAGCCAAAAATATCCGAAACTCACAGAGTAGTTTTCGCTCAAAACCCACCCCGGCCATTCTACCGATTACCAATTACCAATTACTTCCCGTGCACCTAATTCAACACAAAACCGCTATATTCTCATTTTTTTCAGGTTCAGGCTTCCTTGATTTGGGTTTTGAATCGCTCGGCTTTAATATAGTTTATGTAAATGAAATTTTCTCGCCATTCCTCCAAGCATACCGCCACTCTCGCCAGTGTCTAAATTTACCACAGCCAGAATACGGACACTGCGAAGGAGAGGAAGCAGATGTGACTCGACTTGTAGAGGGAAAACCAGCACTTCATTTGCGGGAATTGATGCAAGATGCTCGCAAGAAACACGATATTATTGGATTTATTGCGGGACCGCCTTGTCCTGACTTTTCTATTGGTGGCAAAAACCGAGGTGGGGAAGGAGATAAAGGTAAACTTTCAGCTTCCTACATTGAATTGATTTGCCAACAGCAGCCGGATTTCTTTTTGTTTGAAAACGTCAAAGGTTTGTGGAGAACGAAACAACATAAAATTTTTTATGACGCACTCAAAAATAAGTTGTCTGAGTCGGGGTACGTATTTGTGGAACGTTTAATTAATGCGATCGAATACGGTGTGCCACAAGATAGAGACAGGATTATCTTAATCGGTTTCCGAAAAAATCTTGTCAAAGATATGGGCATTTCTTTAGATGAGAACAGCGAAATGTTACCTGAAGATATATTTCCTTGGTCAAGTGAAATTTTATATCCCAAGTCAGAAGTTTTTTCTAATCCTTGGCCCGATACTGATGCGTTTGCCTGCGATGGTTTATTGCCTTGTCCTGATGGCATTCCCAAAGAGTTAACAGTACAGTTTTGGTTCCAAAAAAATGATGTTGCAAACCATCCTAATGCGGAACATTATTTTCAACCCAGAGCTGGGATTAAAAGGTTTGCTGCTGTTGATGAGGGAGATGATTCTAAAAAATCTTACAAGCGTTTGCACAGGTGGCGTTATTCCCCGACTGCTTGTTACGGCAATAACGAAGTTCACTTGCACCCTTACAAAGTTCGCAGGCTTTCTGTTGCAGAAACACTGGCCGTTCAGTCACTGCCAAAAGAATTTGCGCTGCCAGAAAATATGACATTAAGCAATATGTTTAAAACGGTGGGAAATGGGGTTCCTTACTTAGCATCGAAAGGTATTGCTCAAACAATTATTAAATTTTTAGAAACAACAGAATGGCATTCGGAGCTGTCGCCACCCATCAATAAACAGTTAGAGTTACCTTTGAAGTTTCTTGAGAAAACTTACACTTAGCTATTGTCTAATAGCAGATTTAACTAAAGGTATTAAATCTGTTTTTCTGGTGTACAGGTATGTACCATCTACAAGTTTGAAGTTTTGTTCGATTGCTATACTATGAGGAGCAACTGCTGTTGTAAATATAGTCGTATCCGCAGGGGTTAACTCACTGGCAACCATATAATATTGCCAATTTTGATGCAATACATACCCCATTGCTTTAATCATCGCCGCCTCGAATAAAGGTTGATATCGGCGATCCGAACGGTTTGAAGTTTTAAGAGATGCTGCCGCTTTTACTTGTTCTAATTGTAATTTTCCTTTTAAAAAGTTGTACAATGCCAAACTATCTGGTTTTTTTACTTGTTGTTTTAACAAATGGTTAATAGATGTTGCAACCTCACTCTTACCAAGTACAACGATAATATAATCAGGACTTGGCATAAAAATATAGTCTTTAAAAGGAGCAAGTTTAGCTAGAGGTTGTCCAGATGCAAACTCACTACTTTTGAATAAACTTATAAATTTTGAAGAAGCTTCCTCGGCTCCTTCTTTTTGTGACTGTGAGTTTGGCAAAGAAAATACCGCGCTACAAGCATCATTATCTTGATTTATTTCCAATACAATTTCTGATAACAAGCTAGTTGCTATAAATTCATTCCATCTTCCCGTAGCGTTGTTAAGAGCACCCCCTTCAGGATTTTTTCCATAGATACTGTTAAAGGCTTCTCGTGTCTGAGTTCTAATCCAGCCAATAATTTCCTTAACCGATAAATTACTATCTAACCTCTCGACTACTTCGAGAGATAAATGCCTGTATATTGCTGTACTATTAATCTGAATTTTACGATTGGTGCCTTCCGTGAACCATTCAGTATAATTAACCATTTTTTGTTCCCTGCTATAAAATGTAAATTGTTACCCAAGTGTTAGGAAAACAACCAATGTATCTCCCCGTACTCAAAAATGCAGCAGTTTCTTAAGCAAGAACGATCGTATAATGTAAAAACGGGTTGAGAATATCTCTGCTGTTGAAAACTTTACCACAACGGCAAAACCAGCCTGCACTGAAAAATTATCTTTACTGTCCATGACCGTTAAACCCCGCCGCTATCACATCACTACTTTCGGATGCCAGATGAATAAAGCCGACTCGGAACGGATGGCCGGCATTCTGGAAAATATGGGCTTTGAGTTCTCGGAAGACCCGAACGAAGCTAGCTTGATTCTCTACAATACTTGCACGATTCGCGACAATGCCGAACAAAGAGTTTATTCTAACCTCGGAAGGCAAGCTCATCGCAAGCGCCAAGAACCGGGTTTAACTTTAATTGTAGCTGGATGCGTCGCGCAGCAGGAAGGTGAAGCGCTGCTGCGGAGAGTGCCGGAATTAGACTTAGTAATGGGGCCGCAACACGCTAACCGACTTGAAGATTTGCTGGAACAAGTTTTTGAGGGCAATCAAGTTGTGGCGACTGAAGCTGTGGAAATTATGGAGGATATTACTAAGCCGCGCCGCGATAGTAAGGTGACTGCTTGGGTGAATGTAATTTACGGCTGCAATGAACGCTGCACTTATTGTGTTGTCCCGAATGTTCGCGGGGTTGAACAGTCGCGAATGCCGGAGGCAATTCGCGCGGAAATGGAGGATTTGGGCCGTCAAGGTTACAAGGAAGTAACTTTATTGGGGCAGAATATTGATGCTTATGGACGCGATTTGCCGGGGACAAAACCGGACGGCAGCAACCAGCATACTTTGACGGATTTGCTTTATTTTTTGCAGGATGTGCCTGGTGTCGATCGCCTCAGATTTGCTACTAGCCACCCGCGCTATTTTACAGAAAGATTGATTAAGGCTTGTGCTGAATTACCGCAGGTTTGCGAACATTTTCACATTCCTTTTCAGTCGGGAGATAATGATATTTTGAAAGCGATGTCGCGGGGTTATACTCAGGAAAAATACCGCCGGATTATTGATACAATTCGCCGTTATATGCCGGATGCTTCGATTACTGCGGATGCGATTGTCGGCTTTCCTGGGGAGACGGAAGCGCAGTTTGAAAAGACTTTGAAGTTGATCGAAGATGTTGGTTTCGATTTGGTGAATACTGCGGCTTATTCGCCTCGCCCTGGGACGCCGGCGGCTTTGTGGGAAAATCAGTTGAGTGAGGAGGTGAAAGCCGATCGCCTGCAACGAATCAATCATGTGGTGACAACAACGGCGATGGAACGATCGCAGCGCTATTTCGGACGTACTGAAGAGGTTTTGGTGGAAGTCCAGAATCTCAAAGATCCAACTCAGGTGATGGGGCGCACTCGCGGCAATCGTCTCACATTTTTTAAGGGTGATATTGCTGAATTGGCGGGGAAAATTGTGCGGGTTAAAATTACAGATATTCGCGCTTTTAGTTTGACGGGGGAAATGCTTTAAATAGCACCGGAATGAGATAGGGGACGGCTTACTGGTGAACTTTTCTAAGAAGATGTAATTTTTTTTACCGCAGAGAGCGCAGAGGACACAGAGGAAGAGTGGGAGGGAGGAGATAAGTAGTTTTAAGGCGGTTCGTTTCTGCGTTGGCTGCGCTAACTGCGTGTATATTTGTCGAAAAGTCCTAGGAGTAGTGAAAAATGACAATGATGCGGATCGGGCTATTGTTCGGGGGGCGATCGGGCGAACACGATGTCTCAATTAGTTCGGCGCGCGCGATCGCCCGTGCCCTCGCTGCTGAGGAAAATGCCTCTAAATACGAAGTTCTGCCCTTTTATATCCAAAAAAACGGCCGCTGGCTGTCGGGAACATTACCTCAAGAAGTCTTAGCCACCGGAAAACCTCTGGAAATAGAGGAACAAACAGCAGAAGATGATTCTTCCGCTGGACAGTTTCCTAATTTTAATGCCGTAGATGTTTGGTTCCCTGTTTTGCACGGCCCAAACGGTGAAGACGGTACGGTGCAAGGATTGCTGAAATTATTGCAAGTTCCTTTTGTCGGTTCCGGCGTTTTAGGTTCGGCGCTGGGAATGGATAAAATTGCGATGAAAATGGCTTTTGCTCAGGCTGGTTTGCCGCAGGTAAAATACGTCGCTGTCAACCGTTCCGAAATCTGGTCTAATCCTTGCGTTTTCCCCAAATTGTGCGATAAAATTGAAGCAGAGTTGGGCTATCCTTGCTTTGTTAAACCAGCCAATTTGGGTTCGTCTGTGGGAATTTCTAAAGCTCGATCGCGCGCTGAATTAGAAGCAGCCCTCGACAGCGCCGCCAGCTACGATAGGCGGATAATTGTCGAAGCGGGTGTGGTTGCTAGAGAATTAGAATGTGCAGTTTTGGGTAACGATAATCCCCAAGCTTCAACGGTGGGAGAAATTACTTTTCAAAGCGATTTCTACGATTACGAAACTAAATATACCCAGGGACAAGCCGACTGCTCAATCCCGGCAAAAGTCAGCGGTGCGATCGTCTCGCAAATCCAAGAAATGGCAGTGCAAGCATTTTTGGCTGTAGACGCTGCAGGTTTAGCGCGAGTAGACTTTTTCTACATTGAATCAACCGGAGAAGTTTTGATTAACGAAATCAACACTTTTCCCGGCTTTACAGCTACCAGTATGTATCCGCAAATGTGGGCAGCGGACGGCATTTCTTTCCCTGAATTAGTAGACCGTTTAATTCAATTAGCTCTCGAAAGGCACGGGGAAAAAGGTTGAATTGCGATTTGCAAACCGCTGCCCGGTCAACTGAAAATAAATTATTTTCGCAGGTAATATATCCATACTAGCGGAAACGATATAACATAGTTGTGGCAGGCTCTGCCTGCCAGCAACCCAATTTCCGCTGCGGGTCGAGCAACTGGAAATTTTCAGCAGTCGGGTATAAATAAATACACTATAAAGTGGTTAAGAAAGAAGGGCGAATAGCAGCGCCAATCTCACATCTTGCATCTCAAATTTTAACTCGCTTAACTTAGATGAGACGTTTCACTCAACTGCAGCAGTGGTGGACTTACGGACTGGTATTTCCCCTAGCGGTACTCAACTGCTGGTTAGCCCTCCTAGTCTTTGAATATTTTCGCGCCCTGATTACAGTTTTGGTAGTGGCTACAGTGCTGTCTTTTTTGCTAGATTATCCCGTGCGCTTTCTGCACAGATACGGCTTAAAGCGCGATCGAGCAGTTTTATCGGTATTGTTTTTGACTTTACTGGTATTGGTGGTTTTAGCTATCACTCTGGCTCCCATTCTGCTAAACCAAATCACTGAGCTCGCCACCCGACTGCCGACTTGGATAGTTTCTGGCACAGAACAAATTGAAGCATTCCACAATTGGGCGGAAAATCGCAATCTCCGCATTGATGTTAGCGGTTTGACTACCCAATTGAGCGATCGACTTTCATTTCAATTGCAGTCTCTCACTGGCGAAATTCTCAGATTTGGTTTGGGTGCTGCAGACAGTCTGTTGAATTTCCTCCTCACCATAGTCGTGACATTCTACTTGCTCTTGCACGGCGATCGCGTATGGGAAGGATTATTTAAATGGTTTCCCTCCAAGCTGAGCCTTCAATTGCGAGAGTTGCTGGCGCGAAGCTTCCACAACTACTTCGTCGGGCAAGCAACTTTGGCGGGTTTGATGGGACTGTCTATCACTGTTGCTTTTTTAATTATGCGAGTTCCCTTCGGACTTCTGTTCGGTTTGGGTGTGGGTGTAATGACTATGATTCCCTTCGGGGCACCTTTCAGTATTTGCATTGTCAGTTTGCTAATCACATTAAACAACTTTTGGCTCGGAGTCACAGTTTTAGCTGTCGCTACAGTAATTCAGCAAATAATTGAAAGTGGCGTTGCTCCTCGGTTATTAGGCGGTTTTATCGGTCTCAATCCTGTGTGGATTTTAGTGGCGCTGCTGGTGGGGGTTAAGGTGGCGGGAATAGCAGGTTTGTTAGTTGCTGTGCCGATGGCTGGTTTTATTAAGAATACTGTTGATGTTTTGGAAAGTTCGAGGAAAAAGTCGAGGGAAATCGATTCGGTTAGTTCCATTGAACCGATGGAGCAATAAAATTCCTCCCTAGGTTCAAATTTTAGATTTGAAGAGAGTTTTTGCAGGCTATTTTGACTTAAGGTTTAGTTGGTACTTTAGCTTGAGGCTTTACAGGTTTTTTACTTCCTGCTTTAGGGTGAGGCTTTCCGGTGCTTTAACTGCTGTCCTTCATGGATGCAGGCGGGGTCAAAAACTCCGTTTCTACGTTAACCTCGATCGCTCACAACGAATATTTTGCGTAGAAACCTGGTTTTTTTGAGTGCACGATTGTTGTTGACTTCGGATATCAATCCTGTCAGAAACCTCAGCCTAAAGGCGTGAGGCTTGAAAGAGAAATCTAACAGGCCATTCTGACCAGACTAAGCTTTAA
>NZ_JAUBUY010000084.1:0-14174 GCF_036705565.1 Microcoleus sp. AT8-B5 | reverse complement strand
CGGAATGAAGCGAAAGTTTCACGTTCCGTTCTGAAGGAGAGGTAGGGGTAGAAATGCCCCTATCGACTCTAACTACCCGAAGCAGAAGGAAGTTGGGCATTACCCCTACTACATGAACGAATTAGTAGTTGGTCTTCGCCAATAGAAAAAGCAGCTTCCCAACTCAAACTTGTTTGTGAACAGAGCATCAATCCAGTCTTAAGTAATTAGACAGAATTAATTACACAAATACATAGTAGAATGATATTTCAGGCAAAATTATGAGTTAATTAGAATTTCATATGATGTTTATCAGGGAAATAAATCCTCTTTCGTCTAAATTGCTCGACTCGAATTTATCGCCAAAGCCGACATCATCAGGTACGTCAGAGAGCACATTGCCTCATATTAGCTTCGCAAGGAGTAAAAAAAGGAGAGTTAATGAATATTTTCAAAATAAGTTATAAGACCCTCTATAACTGGTTCAATCGGTGGGAATTAGAGGGAATGATAGGACTTTATAATAAACCAGGAAGAGGTTCTAAGCCACTATTTAAGTCTTCGCAGAAAGCCCAAATAAAAGAGTGGGCTAAACAAGAACCAAGGCAATTAAAAAATGTTAGCCAAAAAGTTCAAGAGACCTGGGGCATAACTCCCAGTACAAAAACAATTAAAAGAATACTAAAAACTCTAAATATGAGTTGGCATCGTATGCGTAAAGGAGTGGGAGGAACGCCTCCCGCCCAGGAATATCAAGAGAAAAAGGCACAATTAGAAGAATTAAAGCAATTGGACGCTCAAGGTAAAATTGATTTATATTACTTGGATGAAACGGGATTTTGTTTGATTCCTTGTGTCCCCTATGGCTGGCAGGAAATCGGAGAATATTTAACAATTCCTAGTCGTCGTAGTCAGCGAATGAATGTACTAGGAATCATGAATCGAAATAACCATCTTGAAACTTATATTTCCTCTCAAAGTATTAATTCAGATGTGGTTATTGCCTGTATTGATGCTTTTTTCCCCACAGTAGATAAGCCAACGGTGATTGTCACAGATCAAGCTTCTATTCATACCAGTGATGCTATTGTTGACAAACTTGAAGAGTAGAAACAACGTAATATTACTCTTTTTGAGTTGCCTTCTTACTCACCTGAATTAAATTTAATTGAAATTTTATGGCGGTTTATTAAGTATGAATGGATTGAAATATCTGCTTACAAGAGTTGGGGAACTTTTGTTACATCTGTGGAAAAAATCCTGAAAGAATTTGGAGAAAACTATGTAATTAATTTTGTCTAGCTACTTAGCAGTTTTAGATCGAGAATATGGCAATGCTGGTTGGGTACTAGCGCAAGCTTCCATTCAAGCTGATTGCTTAATGCGACTCCGAAAGAATGCCTGTTTTTGGTCAGCACCACCAGCATATAGTGGTCGCGGCAGACCACGCAAGCACGGGCAAAAAATGAGGCCGGGTGACCAAACCACATGGCTCGAAGCGGATGCTGTGATTGAAATTGACGAACATCCAGAGTTGGGGCAAGTCCGAGTCAAGCAATGGCTTGACTTACATTTTTATCGTGCGCCTGAACAGAGAGTAAATTTAATCCTCGTGGAAAGAATGAAGCCCATGTCAAACGGTCAGCCGTTTCCACCCTTGTGGTTGGCTTGGGTGGGAGAACGAACTCTACCCTTAGAAACAGTCTGGTTTAAGTATTTACGACGCTTTGGAGTCGATCATTGGTATAGATTTGTTAAGCAACGATTACATTGGACATTGCCTAACTTGAGAACTCCCGAACAATCAGAGCGCTGGAGCGATTTAATGCCGCCCCGGAGTTGGCAACTCTGGCTGGCTAGGGATTTAGTTCTGGAAAATCGACTTCCTTGGCAATCTGCTACGATTAATTTAACTCCTGGACGTGTTGCCCAATCAATGTTTTCGGTTTTAGTTGACATTGGTACTCCTACAAAAATCCCTAAACATAGGGGAAAAGCCCCCGGCTGGGAAAAAGGAAAGGTACGTACTAAGGCATCGTGCTATCCCACTGTTAAAAAACGGGTTTCTCGACGGAAAAAGTCTTCAAGATTAGCTGTTTAATCTTCTACCTCTTGAGTTTTTGAGCAACAGCTTGCCTTCTGCTAAAAGGCTGCTACTTTTAGCTGCACTGATTTTTTAGTCTAAACTACAGTTACTTGACTTTTCTACTTTAGATGAGAGTGCAATTGACGGAAGCCACCACTCCTGATAAGACCGTAGATTAACGATCGTACACAGGATACAATTTCCTTTCAGTCGATCGACTTTGCAGGAGAGCTATTTTGTGCAATCAAATTATTATCGATAGTTTCACAAGGAAGGGCGATCGACTTTGCCGCCGCCGATCGAACTGTGCGATCGATTCTGGGGGCGATCGAACTTTTGTACGCGCCTTCGATCGGGCTCTCGATCCTGGGGGCGAGCGATCGTATCCTCTCATTTTTGTGTCACATCTTCAGGGGATATCAGCACGCAGCCCTGTCTGGCCTGCGATGACACGGCACTAATTCTTGGATGAACACGGATCTCGCCCCAATCTAGGATACAACGAGGCAAGAAAACCCGCCCTAGCTTGTAAACTAGGGATAACAGAATACGCAGGAAAGATTTATGCCGTCGGAAAACCAAGACTTGCTCAAAACTCAAACACCTAACAGTCCAAAGTTGCCAGTTCCCTCAGACATTTTATTGAGCTTGGTCGCTTTACCCATGCTGGGCGGGCTGGTGGTGGCTAAAGCTGCTGCTGAGTTTGTTGCGTCGATCGGCGTTGAAAGCGAAGAAGTCTTTCGGGGTTCGCGCCTTCCCGTACTCAACTTTCCTCAATCACAGGATTAGAAAGCCCAAGGAAGGATGCTGCTGCTAGAAGTTAAATTTTGTGACCCCGCCCAAAAACGGATACGGTGCCACGTACTCCTGTCGGGGACAGATAAAAATTTTCGACCCTAGTTCAACATCCCAGGTTCATCTTTGAAGTAAATCTAAAAGTGTTCGACTTAGCGCGACTCAACTGACTTCTGGCCGAACGTCTCACGCCGATCGTCTAAAATCTAAAATCGCAAGTTAACTGACCTGAAAGCTTGACAATAGGTACAATCCGTGCTGTAAGAATTAATCTTTCCTTATACTTTGTACATAAGTGCCTTCTACTTTTAACGTTGCAATAAGTCTCAAATTTGACTGCAAACAAAAGTGTTTTAGGCGAAACTAAACCATACAATTTTCTTGACACCCGCAGCTATTGAGGAACAGCCCGATGAGTTCAGTCCTCCAGTCTTCAGAACAGGCTATTGATGCAACATCTATTTCCCCTTTTCCCGCTTACTCAAAATCAGACCTGTTTCTACGAAATCGCCTCAAAGTTGTAGAGGACTTGTGGGAATCGGTGCTGCGACAGGAGTGCGGGCAGGAATTGGTGGATTTGCTCCAACAAATGCGATCGGTCAATTCCGCCGAGGGACAAGCCACTCACTTTCGCGAGTCGAATGTCGTACAGCTAATCGAAAAGCTCGACCTCAACGCCGCCATCCGCGCCGCTAGGGCTTTTGCACTGTATTTCCAGTTGATCAACATTGTCGAACAGCACTACGAACAGCGAGACCAACAGCTAGCTTACGCTAGCAGCAACGACGCTGGTGGGCGGATGTTTTCTAAGCTGCCAGGACAAGCAACGGATGCCCCCGATCGCCCCCGCCACCGGGAAGGCCCAGTCCCCGCCCAAATGGCTCCTCGCGGTGCAGACAGCGGCGAGACGATCGCCCGAGATGCGGGAACTTTTCACCAACTGTTCCCGATGCTGCTGCGCTTGAACGTGCCCAGCCAGCAAATCCAGCGCTTGATCGATCAGTTAGACATCCGCTTGGTATTTACAGCTCACCCGACGGAAATTGTTCGCCACACGATCCGCACCAAACAGCGACGAATGGCGAAGATTCTCCAACAGCTAGACCAAGTTGACGAGAAATTTCAGGTGATCGGAACCGACTCTCAAAGCCCCTACCCGGTGTCTTGCTGGGAAGCAGCGGCTCTCCAAGAGCAACTGATGGAAGAAATTCGCCTCTGGTGGCGCACTGACGAACTGCACCAGTTCAAGCCGACTGTACTTGACGAGGTGGAGTACACTCTCCACTACTTCGAGGAAGTTCTGTTTGATGCTATTCCCGAACTCTACCACCGCTTAAAGCAAGCTTTGCACGCTTCTTACCCTTATCTGAAACCGCCTAGTTACAATTTTTGCAAGTTCGGTTCTTGGGTGGGATCGGACAGGGACGGCAATCCTTCGGTGACTCCGAAAGTTACTTGGCAAACTGCTTGCTATCAGCGCCACTTGGTGCTAGAGAAGTACATCAGCGCGGTGAAACGGCTAAACGAACTTTTGAGTTTGTCGCTGCACTGGAGCGATGTGCTGCCGGAATTGCTGGAATCTCTCGATCGCGACAAATCGGAATTCCCGGAGGTTTACGAGCAGTGGGCAATCCGCTACCGCCAAGAACCTTATCGGTTGAAGCTGGCCTACGTGCTGCAGCGGCTGGAAAATACGCGCGATCGTAATTGGCGGCTCTACAAAGGAGACGAATTGCAGCGGGAACGCGAAGCTTTGTCGGAACATCCCGGAATGACCGGCCTTTATCGATCGGGGGCTGAGTTTTTAGCCGAACTCAAGCTCATCGAACACAATTTAGTGGAAACAGGTTTGAGCTGTCGGGACTTGGAAAATCTGCTCTGCCAAGTAGAAATTTACGGGTTTAATTTGGCTTACCTAGATATTCGCCAAGAGTCAACAGTACACTCGGACGCTTTAAGGGAAATTGCTGAATACTTGCAAATTTTGCCCAAGCCTTACAATCAAATGTCGGAATGCGATCGCATTATTTGGCTGGCAACGGAACTGCAAACTCGCCGCCCTTTAATTCCAGCAGAATTGCCCTTTTCTCCCAAAACTTGCGAGACGATCAATACCTTCCGAATATTGCGGCAAATGCAGCAGGAGTTTGGCTCGGAAATTTGCCAAACTTACGTCATCAGCATGAGCCACGATGTCAGCGATTTGCTGGCGGTTTTGCTGTTAGCAAAAGAAGCGGGACTTTACGATCCCGCAACAGGAATTAGCAACATTCAAGTAGTTCCCCTGTTTGAAACGGTGGAAGATTTGAAAAAAGCGCCGGAAGTAATGCAAAAAATATTTGATCTGCCGCTTTATCGAGCTTTGCTAGCAGGAGGATACGCGCAGGAACTAGCGGTAAAAAACGCCGAAAATCTCAAATGCCCCATCGAAAATCTCAAATTGCAAGAGGTAATGCTGGGCTATTCGGACAGCAATAAAGATTCTGGTTTCCTCAGCAGCAATTGGGAAATCCACAAAGCTCAAAAGGCTTTGCAAATGGTTGCGGAAAAACACGGTGTGGAGTTGCGAATTTTTCACGGCAGAGGCGGTTCTGTAGGGCGCGGTGGTGGGCCTGCTTACAAGGCAATTTTGGCTCAGCCTGGAAAGAGTATTAACGGGCGAATTAAGATTACTGAACAAGGCGAGGTTTTGGCTTCTAAATATTCTTTGCCGGAGTTGGCGCTTTACAATTTGGAAACTGTGGCGGCGGCGGTAATTCAAGCGAGTTTGCTGCACACTGGTTTTGATGGCATCGACCCTTGGAATGAGATTATGGAGGAGTTGTCGGTAAAATCGCGATCGCACTACCGCAATTTAATCTACGAACAGCCGGATTTAGTTGATTTCTTCCACCAAGTTACCCCCATTCAAGAAATCAGCCAGTTGCAAATTAGTTCTCGCCCGGCCCGTCGCGGTGGTAAAAAAGACATCAGCGGTTTGCGAGCAATTCCGTGGGTGTTTAGCTGGACTCAAAGCCGCTTTTTGCTGCCTTCTTGGTACGGTGTCGGCACAGCTTTGCAAGAGTTTTTGCTGGAGGAACCGGAAGAACACATGAAACTTTTGCAGTATTTCTACTTGAAATGGCCGTTTTTTAGAATGGTAATTTCTAAGGTGGAAATGACTTTATCTAAGGTGGATTTGCAGATTGCAGAACACTACGTGCAGGAGTTAGCTTTGCCAGCGGACAGGGAGCGTTTTAAGGCTTTATTCGATCAAATTGCTGCCGAATTTCACTTGATTCGCGATTTGGTTTTAACGATTACCGGACACCAACGTTTGTTGGACGAAGATCCATCGCTGCAGCGATCGGTGCAGTTGCGAAATGCGACGATTGTGCCTTTGGGTTTGTTGCAGGTTTCGCTGCTGAAACGCTTGCGGCAGCATGGTAGTGGCGGGGTTCCGGGGGTGATTCACTCGCGTTACAGCAAGGGTGAATTGTTGCGGGGAGCTCTGCTGACGATTAATGGAATTGCTGCGGGGATGCGGAATACCGGCTAGGCAAATAGTTTTGAGTTGTGAATTAGTGGTAAGGTGCGCGATAGAGCACCTTGCTACTGTTAGTTTCAGAATTCGGGCGATCGCCCATTGTATAGCAATCCTCGCATCATTTGTGTAATTCTTGTAGGGGCAAACCCCCCGTGGTTGCCCCCATGAGACCGGGGTAGGCACTCTTAACACTACCCCTACATCTTTTTACGACTCCTGCAAGGATTGCTACAGCATATTCCATGTAGATGTGGTACACACAATCTTCTAGCCCGTGTAAGGTGCGGATACACCCGTCAATCTGTAAGTTTTATCGACCAATATTTCGCCGCGACGCACCCTACAGATTAACACCACACAATATAGCTTTATAGTGTACTTCATGAACCACCGAAGAGGCTGTATAGTCACAGCCATAGGAAACTGTTCGCTATGCTAGCTGAGATTTTTTTATGTCTAAACGGAAACAGTCTCAAGGTTGTCGCCCGATGCTGCGGCGCACTTTTTTATTTTTAACGGGCATAGCTTTGGCGCGGGTGGCGGCTGACTATTTTGCGATCGCCCAAAACCGAGATAGTTTCTTGACTCTCATGGGTCAACTGTGGCAAAAGTCACTCGCTTTTTTATCAAGTATACAATCAAATCAAACTCCTAAACCTCTCCCTAGCAATCCCATTGTAAAATCGGCAAAAACAAATCAACCTCTGCCGAGTAATCCTATTGTAAAATCGCCCGAAAATCCTCCTGCTGTGCAGCCGTCTCAACCTAAAATTATCAAAAAACGTTCTGCTAAGCAAGCAAAACCTGTAGAAGTCAGCAGCAAAAATGTAGCTGGCGCAAGTTTTTATCTCACAACTATTGACCTCGCCGACCCAGAAAATTATATCACAATAGGGTTAGCTAATAATGCCGATTTTGCTAATACTTCTAAAGTAACGCGGGGCGACGAACCTTTTGAAAATATGGTGGCGCGTTACCGGGCTGCTGTTGTTGCTAACGGGACTTTTTTTGGTAAAGATGAGCAGAAATCTGTGCTGGGAAATATGGTGGCGGCGGGTAAGTTTATGAAATATAGCCGCTGGGAAAATTACGGCACGACTTTGGGAATTAAAGCGGGAAATCAATTGGAAATGGTGACGGCTAGAACTGAAGGTAAGCCGGATTGGAGTCAACATTGGTTTTCTCTGACCAAGAATTTCTTCATGTGGTACCCGCCACGTGATTTATCCGTGGAATCAATTCTTTAATCGAAAATCGAAAATCCTCAAGAAAGAGCATTTATCTCGCGCAAGTCAATCTAAAATCTAAAATCTAAAATCTAAAATCGATTGACTTGCGGGCCGAGATTGGTTAAAGCGGGGAAAGTTTGGCTGTCTCCTTTGTCGGAAGGTTTTAAAGATGCTGGTGTTTTGGGCGTGGGTTCGAGAACGGCGATCAGCTTTCCGGCTTCGAGAGATAAGTTATTTTTGGTGACTTTTCTTGATAGTTTGTCTTTGGAAGCAGAAGCTAAAGTTATGCGGGCGATGGCGTCCCGCCCTCGCCCGTGCTACGGCTGTTTTGAAGCGATGAATTTGGATGGGGGCGCTTCGGTGGCTTTGGCTCATCAAGGGGAGATTTTATTGCCACCGGGACGGAATTTGACGAATGTGCTGGTGGTTTACGATAAAGAATATCCGGCGCCGGCTGAGTTAAAACAGTCTTGGGAACGCTTTCAAAAGGGCTCTCGACCAACACCGGACAAATCAGTGTTTTTTGATTGAATTAGCCATTGCTATAATATGACATAAGCTTTTGCAGGCACAGATTATGACAGCAACAAGAGAAAAAATCTGGACAGTAGAAGAATATCACCGCATGATTGAAGCTGGCATTCTCACTGAAGGTGATAAGATTGAACTGCTAGATGGGAGAATTGTTGAAATGAGCGCACAAACTCCACCCCATGCTGCTACAACCCAGCGATCGTCCGATTATATCAAACAACTACTTGCCGGACAAGCTCACGTTCGGATGCAGTTGCCAATTACTTTAGCAACTTCGGAACCGGAACCAGATATAGCAGTTGTTTGTCTCGATCCGGGTGCTTATAGCGACCATCACCCAAATCCTAGCGAAATCTTGCTGTTAATTGAAGTTTCTTACGCGACATTACAAATTGACCGCCGGGAAAAAGCCCCGATTTATTCTAGAGCAAATATCCCTGAATATTGGATTTTAGATGTAGCGGCGCGCGAGGCATATATTTACCGGAATCCGGCACCGGGAGGCTATCAATCTGAGATAGTTGTTGCGGATAATGCTGCGATTAGAATGCTAGCTTTTCCTGAAATTGAAATTAGTTTTTCCGAACTGTTTTTGCCTGTTTAGTTTGTGTTTGAGCTTTAACCGCAGATGGAGCCGATAAACGCAGATGGACGCAGATAAAGAGTTAAAACCAAGATGTTTGGGAGTGGTTTAAACCTCAAGGTCGTGGTAAGATTGAAAAATGAATTCAATGGCGTTTTATGTCAAATCTTGAATTATTAGACCAACTTCGGCAGTTATCCCCTGCTGATAAATTTCAAATTATGCAGTTTTTAATCGCTGAATTGGCGAAAGAAGAAGGAATTGTAATGGGTAATGAAGCTGCCGAAATTATGTATTCAGTGCATACGTCTAATAGTGCAGCAGAGCAATTGATGCAGTTAGTAGAAACAGAAAATAAGCCAACTCAAAATATTTAAGGGGAGGTAATATTATTTTCAACCTAAACGAAATAAATTTGGTGTTTTAGGTGATGTTCCGTATCTGCCTTTAACACTAACTTATCAAAATCGTTCTGTTGAGGTTATGGGGTTACAGGATAGAGGAGCTAGTGTTAATGTTTTGCCCTATAATGTTGGGGTGCAATTAGGGGCAAGTTGGGAAAAGCAAAGATTTTCTGTTACTTTAGCGGGTAATTTGAGGAAGGAGCATACATGGAAAGCATGACCGTAAAAGAGTTGATGGAGGCTTTGGCAGAACACGACCCCGAAGCCATAGTTTACGCTTATATTCCCCAACGTTATCTCAAGCCCATTTTCTACGAAGCGTCCTTCACAATTGAGGAAGTTGAAGCGTCCTTCACAATTGAGGAAGTTGTGGACGGCGAACCCAAGCGGGTTAACCTGTTCCCCTTTGAGCCAAACATTGACTGCGATAATTTGAACTCATGGCCTGAATCGTTTCGGCCTGAGTATGTTCTGCAAGAAGAACGTGAGGATGGATGGTAATGGTGTAGGGTTTTGGTCTGTGGATGTTAAAAGTTTCCTGCTTTGATGCGGCTCGTCGCGGGTGTCGCCGTATCAATTGCCTCCGGTTGGTCTAAAATCTCATCATCCTCATTCGGGCGATACACCCAATCCACAAACTGCTCGCATAACCTCCCTACTCAATAGTTTGTGGATAATTCCTGCATTCCCTACGGAGAGTTTTCCCACTCGGCGGTAAGCTTGCGGAAATTGTATTGAGATGCGCCGGGGTGACAAGTAACGCAACTGCTGATATTTGCGGGTTGTGACATTTTGACTTTGGGGTGCAAAGCTTTGAAATAGCGAGAACTGGCGACTCGATAGGCGATTTCTTCGTCTTTGGCTTGGGGACGAGAAAAAGTTTGCAGGTAGTTCCAGACTAACAGGCGGGGCGGGTCTACTAGCAGTTTGATGGTTTGTCCGTAGTGTTGGGGATCTTGCAGCAACCGGCGCCAAGTTTCTGTAGGTAATACTTGGGGCGGTAAAGCGATGTGACAGGTGGCGCAGTTTTCTAGGTACAGTTGCTGTCCGAGTTGGTAGTTTTCGGGAATTCGATCGACCGTACCAGTATCCTCGATCGAAGAAACCTGAGCAAGTCGCGCGGGAGTGCGAGAGTAGGCAGTCTGAGCTGCAACCCATCCGCCGCAGGTACAGCAGATAATTATCAACACTAGCAACGTTGAGTAAAGCCCCCGCAACCCTACTCTGCGACGTTTGCGGGGTTTTTCCTGTTTCATAATTCTGAATTTATTTTTGGTTAAATTACTGGTATGCTCATGCCTTCGCGGGCTAAGCAGCTATTGGCGAACGCTGCCTGCACCTCTGCTTCTGTACGATCGAGAAAATTGTCATCGTGACCCGGATCGTGGTGAAACATCACGATTTTTTTGACTCCAGCAGCTTTGGCTATTTCTACTCCTGCTTGCCAAGTCGAGTGTCCCCAGCCGACTTTCGGGGTTTTGAAGTCGTAATACTCTTCGTTGGTGTAGTTGGCGTCGTAAATCAACACGTCGGCGTTGCGAGCTAGGTGTAACACGTTGTCGTCCAGCCGATCGGGAAAATGTTCTGTATCGGTGCAGTAGACGGCTGTGTGTCCCTCCCAAGTGACTCGATATCCGATCGCGGTGTTGGGATGGTTCAGCAGTGCCGTTTCTATTTTCACATCGTCGAGTTCGATAATATCCCCAGGCGTCAAATCGTTGAATTTGAGGTCTGACTGCATCACCTGGATGGGGACGGGAAAATTGGGGTGCACCATTTGGTCGGCAAGACGGTGTTTGATTGTAGTGCCGTTGGGGGCGATCGCACCGTAAATGTGAAAACAGTTCCCTGGGATAAAGGCGGGAGTAAAGAACGGAAAGCCTTGAATGTGATCCCAGTGAGTGTGGCTGAAAAACATATGGGCTTCCACCGGCATTTGCCGCAGCAGATTGAGGCCCAGAACTCGCAGGCCCGTACCGCCGTCAAAAATCAGGCGTTTTTTGCCCAAGCGCATTTCTACACAGGAGGTGTTCCCTCCGTAGCGAAGTGTTTTGCTGCCGGGGGTGGCGATGCTGCCCCGCACGCCCCAAAACTGAACGACAAACTCGGTCAAAGGACTATTTTCCATAGTGGCTTGGCGATCGGAAGGCTGTGGATTGGGTAGAGAGGGTGCGGAATCTGGCATTTTTTTTAGTTTTGGGGGCTGGAACTTGGGAGTTGAAATCTTAGTTTTTACTTTTTAGTTTTTAGCAATCTGTACTATAATAAAGCCCTCGATCGGGAAACTATTCGAGTGCCTAATACTTGGGCTGTTAGAATTCTCAACCTTACCGATTCGTGTAGGAGATGTCACGCTTGAGAGATGATTTGTTGCATCATCCGGGCAGCCCGCCGTGTTCTGTGTTCTGAGATTAAGATAGCGCCGATCGCTCTAAGTGTTAGGGTAAAACTTCCTCAAACGTAGAACGCATTCCTCTGGGGTAGAATTTGCGCTTCATCTTACTCTAGGAGTAGTATTTTTTTCAAGATTGGGGGCGGGGCGCGGTTTTGAGGAATGCTGTTCCGGTGAGTCGGCATTCACGACTGATTTGACATTCTAGCTACCCGTTCCTCGACTGCATCCCTAGACGTGCAGCGATCGCTTTATGTTCGGCCCCCTGAGTTTTTAGTCGGGTTGCAGTCGAGGAGTGCGGGCTAGGGGCTTATTTGCGATCGGCTGCGATGCACTTTTCCACTAAGGGCATGACTTGATCGACATCTTGCCAACCCAGAATTTCCGTGACTTTTTTCTCCAAATTTTTGTAGGTTCTAAAAAATTCGGCTATTTCGTCCAAGCGGTGGGGGGCTACGTCTTTGAGGGACTTATAGTGAGCATAGCGGGGGTCTTTGTCGGGAACGCACAAAAGTTTTTCGTCCCTGTCACCTCCGTCGATCATTTCCAGCATTCCGATCGGACGGGCTGCGATTATGCACCCTGGAAATGTGGGCTCATCCATCATCACCATGCCGTCGAGGGGGTCGCCATCATCGGCTAAGGTATTGGGTATGAAGCCGTAGTCGCACGGATATTGGACTGAGGAAGAAAGCACCCGATCGAGAGCAAAGGCTTGTAAGTCTTTATCAAATTCGTACTTGTTTTTGCTACCGGCGGTAATTTCGATGAGGACGTTGAGCAGTCCTGGTTTCGGCTGTGCCGGAATTAGCGATAAGTCCACAACAATATCTCCAAGTTAACAGATGATTGGGATGAGTGCTACTTGCCAAATCCCTTTGATAGCATTTTACGGGCGATCGGGCCTTTCGGCTGCATGAGATTGACCGAAAGCGGGGGAGTGTGTCGCCGGCTGGGGGAATACACTCGACGGGCGGGACGCCCATCCCACACAAGAGAGAGGGGACGGGCGGGACGCCCATCCCACACAAGAGAGAGGGGACGGGCGGGACGCCCATCCCACAGGTTGAGGGCGCAAAGCTTTGTTTTGGCAAAGGAGATATTTTCAGAACCATTTATTCTGTTTACCGTCTGTCAAAATTATTTTAATTTTCAAACCCAACCACTGGCTCAGTTCTGTTGCTAACCACTTGATTTCTGATTCACTTAGTCCCTCCTTCTCTCCTAACTGATATTTGTGCTTGCCTGCTTGAACTATCATCTGATAGACTTTCCCTAATCTCACTTCCGAGTAGCTCTTCTGCATAAGTAATGATGCCGTTTTATATAACCCTGTAGCTATTGATAAAGCAAAAATCATAACTTTTACACCAATACCGCTGTTTCTATATTCACGTTGTTGAATTTTCAACTGGCCAATCTCCTTCCTGGGAGATGGCTTGGCATGATTCCATCTCAACCCCAGCAGATTGCTTGTCTGGGAGATTTGCTGCCGATCGATTCTGAGACGCCTTTCCCGAAATAGTGCAAATATCAACTTTAGTCCTGCCATACATAACAAACTTCCTGATATTATTATAAAAAATTGGGAATTTATATTTAACGCATCGCTCAACATATCCCTTGCTATAAATGAGACAGGACTCGCAGATACCAGAGCCGAAAGCGTGGCAATTAAACCAAAATCGATGCCTTTGGGCGGAATTACAATTTCTATAAATTCCGATTTTTTTGTAAGTTTAATATCGCTGCCTTGTGGCTGCAGCACCACCATAGGATTTTTGTTGATCGGGCGGGGATTTTTAAGCCCTCGCCATGCTTCCCTAGCCGAAGATAACCGTTTGGAAAAACTTGGTTCTGTCATCCACTCCAGCCAATCTATTAAATTAGGATTGAGCTGCGGTACCCGATCGGCAAATTGAATTTTCAAATCCTGATGCGACAGTTCAGTAGGATGCAAACCGGTTACCAAATAAATTAAAGTTGCACCTAAACCATAGAGGTCAGAAGCCGGAACCGAGCGCCCGCCAAATTGTTCCGGTGCCATATATCCGTAGGTTCCTACTACTGTAATTGTACCGCCAAATTTTGCAGCTTGGTTCTGCACCGAACCGAAATCAACTAAATAAACTTGTCCGACAGTGTGGGCGGATCTGCCGTGCAGTAAAATATTGCTGGGTTTAATGTCCCGGTGAATCACAGGCAGGGTAAACGCATCTAAATTAAGTTGACAGAAAATCATATTTGTGCGTGAGTCTTTTTCTGGAAAAATCCTTCTTAAAAATCTTAAATCCGATGGAATTAACCCAGTAAAAATCGAGCTTTAAGAACTTCTGAATTCTCGAAGCTGAATCAATTTAGAGCGGGAATCTGTTTGAGTTTTCGAGCGTTAACTGGCAGAGTTTAAGATTTGGACTAAATAATTATTATCCATTCCCGCCAGATACCGCTTCATTTTTAAGCTTCCTTTAAATCCTTTTTCTTGTTTCAGTAAATTGATGGCACTCGCGACGTAGAAGAGCAAAGTTTTCCGGAGAATTATCTTTACGAATCCGACTCTTGTCTTCACAAAAAGTAACATCCAATGTCCAATGTAAGCTATTTTCAATACCCCAATGACTGCGAATTGCTTGAGAAATCTTCTCG
>NZ_JAUBUY010000083.1:0-16522 GCF_036705565.1 Microcoleus sp. AT8-B5 | reverse complement strand
CCTACACCCGACGAGCCTTTCATCACGCGGGCGTAATTTATTCGGGGTACTTCGCGCAGCGCTCAGATTAATCCCCTTTAAATATACCGAGGGACTTCCCGGCTGGTAGTTAAAAATTCAATACGCGACAGCTTACCCCTGCTGAAACCGGGTTTTTTGTCTGGGTGCGTCCAGGACTGTTCTTTTGTTTTCTGTGCCTGCGGGCTGGTTTCGAGGTGCCAGACAGCTTATTCGCCGTCTGTTTCCCCATCTTCTAGGAAAAGTTCGGACTCCGGTATCGCTTTAAACACGGGACAGAAACCGTCGGGGGTTACTTTAAAGCCAAACAAAGCACTGGACTGGTTCCAACAGCGCTGGCTGCGGTAGTGCTGGCAATTGCCGCAGCATTCGAGGTTTGCCTGAACGGCGCTGCCTTGAAAAAGGAGTTCCCGCTGGGAGATGCCCCGCAGTACCAGTTCTTCGCCTTGCCAGCGCGCTTCTACCAAACCGGTATCGGCAAAATTGGCCCACCGAGGATCGGCTGTAATCGGACTCGGCAAGCTAATTGCTACCTCTGTCCCCAATTCGCTGAGTTCTCCCTCATAGTTAGTTTCTGGGATAGCGGGCTGCAAAAACATTTCCCCGATCGGCAATTCGACAAGTGTTCCAGCCGCCGGAGTGTGCAACTGGTAGCGGTTTCGCAGCTCGTCCAAGTTAGCCAAGTCAGCCAAATATGCAGGGGAACCGTGGACTAAAATTACGTGCTGGGGACGCAAATTGTGGATGAGTTGGGTCGTCCCCGGCCCGTCGCAGTGTTCGGCTAGCAGATAAGTTTCGACACTTGTGACTCCAAATTGGGGTCTGTTGCCCAGCCAGTCGCTGACGGGATATCCTGGTTTTTGAGGGGCGAGCAAAATCCAAGGGTTTGTGCTATCGGCAATATACAAAGCCAAATCAGCTAACTTGTCTGTAATTACAATACAGGGCATGGCTCCCAATCCGGGGCGCTGTTCGGCAGACAGCCGACGGACGCGGGGTTTCACTCTTTCGTCCCAAAACAAAGGTTGGTGCAGAGCAAAATTTTGGACGGCGGTGGGAAATTGGGGTAACAGTTCTAGATAAGCGTCGCACCCGTCGGCGACAGTGCCATCTACCCAAATATCCAAGTCGCGGCCAGTAAAGTAGTGGTGACTGCGGAGCAGCATCAGCATTTCTTGGCCCAAACCAAGGGCCGGCGCGGGCAGCAGTACGGAGTACCCGTCGGCGATGGCGCGGTGGATGCGATCGGCTAACTGATTTTCCAGTTGTCGGCGGTGAGGGTGGCGCGCCGTGCCGTAACTGCCTTCCAAAATTAACACATCCGGCTTCATGCCCCTGAGTTCTCCTAGGGGCAAACCTTCCACCAAACGAGAATTGGACAGGAAAAAGTCGCCTGTGTAAACGACGGTGTAGGTGCGGTGCGGGGCTGCATAAGTCAGCAGCACAGTCGCAGCTCCGGGCAAATGACCCGACGGGAACAACTGCACGCTCAGTCCTGGGCGCACTTCGAGCGGCGACTGCCAGGGCAGTCCCTGACAGAACCGGGACTCTGGCTGCTGAGCCAGTTGTGGCCAGTTGAGCGGTAGCAGTCGCGCTGTCACTTCGCTGGCGTAAATTGGCAAGTGGGGGAAAGATTGATGGAGTGCTAGCAAACCTCTGGCATGATCGGAGTGGGCGTGGGTACACACCACAAAATCGGCTGGCAGCGATCGATTTAGTGTCGCTGATAGCGGTGCAATATCCTCTATACCGCAGTCGAGTAAAATGCGGTGCGGCCCCATTCGGACTAGCAGACAGACCCCTTCCTGTGCGTGGCCTGCGCCGTAAGGTAAACAATCGAGATCCATCACTGCGGTTAGCTCCCTGCTTTGCACGCAACTTGCAGTATCGCCTCTTTTAAACATTGGTTGCGACTGCATTCATTCGATCGAGTTCAGTCTCGGACGCTGAAACCGGGTTTGATGAACGAAAACACTTTGTTGCCGCCCTCGCTCCCGGTAAAAAAACCCGGTTTATCAAAGTTCTGGTGCGTAACCCTTGGAGCTAAATGTTGGCTCGAAGGCTCCGGCTCTCGTGCAAGGAAAGTAATTGCACTTAAGATTTGATGCAGCGCCAAGAAGGCGATTTTCCGAAGGCATTGGCCGGATGGGCCTTGGGCCTTCGACAAAGTTCAGGCTACTGGTTCTTGCATCAAAAGTTACATTTTATTGCACCATGTAAGAGTAGCGAGATCGATCTCATATTCTGAGTTTTAAACCTTTTTCCACAATTTGCGCCTGCTAAAAGCTAGTCTTTTTTATGAGAAGATTTTAATTCAGATGCCCAAACATCTTGATAAAACTTTACAATTCTTCATTTTTAGGGTTTTGAGGGCGGTTTATAGTCCAATCTGAAAAAGGAAGAACCCCCATCGTGCTAACTAAGGATCGCGAATTAAATAACTTACAATTTTAATTGTTATTGTGGGATGGGCGTCCCGCCCGTCATGAGTGGACGGGCGGGACGCCCATCCCACTTTCAAGAGTGGAAGTTATTTAATTCTCATTCCTAACTGCTTTTGTCAAGGCAGAGAGAGACTTTATGAGTTTGATGGGTTTTTTTGTAAAAGTTTGATACATTCTTCTAAGTAAACCTTGTGGCTATCGAGGAGAGAGTGTAAATGGCTTTTTGACCGAAAGCCTCCAGGATACCCGCCACGTGATTCATCCGTGCAGAAATAAAAAACCTGTATCCGATAAAGGATCCCCCGAATTTATCTCGCGCAAGTCAATACTTCAATTCTTTAATCTAAAATCTAAAATCTAAAATCGCGCCATCGATTGACTGCCCCATAATACGTTTGTTTACTCCGCTCATTGACAAGGGGGCAAAACGATGCGTTTTTTTGTTTAACCCCAAACATAGCCACATAAATCCCCAGACAATACATGATATTCATTCTGTAAAAATACCACTAAGTTGCCAGAAGTAATCTCAGCTCGATGAGTCTCCAACCAGCCTGTAATCTCCTGTTTCTTTTATCGTTTATGGGTCTGATTTAGGGTTGAGTTTGGGAGTATTTTTCACCTAATCCGTGCGCGGTTCGATCGCGAAAGTTTGAAGGGCGAGAGTGTTGAATTATTTGGTATGCTGTCGTGCATTTAAATTGTATATTCAGGGCGGGCGGGACGCCGAACCCCCTACTTCCCACACGAATTTATTTTTTTTGATATACAATTTAAATGCCGCCACAGCTTAGGTTTTTGAGAATAGTAAGCTGTGGAGCATTTAAACCACTAACGAGGCCAGTAGGGTGCGTCAGCTCTCGATCGCTTCCACCGGCAAGGGAAACGCGGAGGACGCTCCGCACCCTACAATACTATTTTAAATGCTCCACAGCTTATCAGAGCGCAATTAGAGCTGAAATGAGGAGCGATCGCACCAACCCGGTTTTATCAAAAAATCGGGTTTTTAGATGTGGCATTAATGGCGAGGCTTGGTGGCGATCGGCTGCCAATAATACCTGCAATTGACACAATCCTCGACGCGGGATCGTTGCCGATGGTAAAACTTGTGTTGGGAAAAAACTTGACATCAGCGGGTAATTGAAAGTAAAAATAAATAAAAGCAATAAAAGCAATGAGGCTTTATGTTTGATTCGCAATTTGATTCGCAATTTGATTCGCAATCGGCGATCGGCAAGTGTGGCATTGAGAAGTTGCTATACCCTAAAACAATTTATGCTAAAATACATCCGGTAATATACGGAGTATCTAGGATTTTTTCGCAATCTAAAATATAAAAGATAAAATCTAAAATGGCAACAGCTATTGTTGAGCTGGAAATCTCCAAACTCCCGCCAGAAATTACGGTTGATGAGCGTTACAGCAAAGCCTTGGTTTTAATTCGACTGCACGGAAAACCGATCGGTCAAGCTCTTTTGTCCGTAGTCGGAGGTGGCATTGGCGGTGACGAATTACGGGAAACACTGATGAAGGCTGCGGGGGACAACTTGTGGAAAAACTTGCTCTACGAGACTCTAGAATGGGATGAGCGGGGGTCGGTGGAGGTATTGCAGATCGCTACAGTAGCGGTTTGCACGCGCGATCGCCCGGAAGATTTGCGGCGCACTCTTGACGCGCTGATGCAGCTCCCAGACGAGGGTCAGGAATACTTAGTAATTGACAATTGCCCCAGCACGGACGCGACGAAGGAACTGGTCAAAAATTACCCACAAGCCCGCTATGTGCGCGAAGACTTACCAGGCTCCAGCGCTGCCCGTAACCGAGCTTTACGCGAAGCTAAACATGAATTCGTAGCGTTTACAGATGACGATGCGGCCCCCGATCCGAACTGGCTGCGATCGCTCTTGCGAAATTTCAGCGATCCGCGAGTGATGTGCGTCACGGGGCTGGTGATGCCCTTGGAACTGGAAACCGAAGCGCAAGAATGGTTCGAGCGCTACAGCCCCCACGGGCGGGGATTTGAGCGCCGAGTTGTTGATGGGGCGCACTGCAATCCTCTGATTGTGCATCTTGTGGGAGTTTCGGCGAGTATGGCTTTGCGGAAAAGTTCGATCGACTACATTGGGCTGTTTGACGAAGCTTTGGGGGCGGGAACGCCCACGGTGGGTGGCGAAGACTGTGAACTTTTTGCCCGCATTTTGCGCGCGGGCTACTGCATTGTCTACGAGCCGAGAGCATTGAGTTGGCACCGCCATCGGCGCACTTGGGAAGAATTGCGAAAAACGCTCCAAGGCTACGGCATCGGAGTCTATGCTTTCTGGACGCGGATGTTTGTAATCAACAGAGAATTCAGTGTGCCTCTATTAGCTTGGGGATGGCTGTGGTATAAGCAAATTCCTGAATTAATTGCTTCTTTGCGAAAGCAGCCGGATGCGGTTCCGAGGGATTTGCTGTGGGCTCAACTGCGGGGCTGCATTAGCGGGCCGATGGCTTATTTTGCTTCTAGGAAGTTGTTACAAAAAATGAAGGGGAGCAATGAATAGGGATTTGTAGATTATTTTTAACGGTCGATGAAGGGAGATGAAATGCAGATGAAGTTAATTGTTGTAATGTAAATATGGAAAATCTAACAGTTAGCATAATTATTCCTAGCCACAACCGAAGTTCTTCGCTGCGGCGGGCTTTGGATGCTTTGCACTTGCAGACTTATCCGATCGACCTGATCGAGGTTATTGTAGTGGCAGATAGCTGCATAGATAATACTTTGGCAATGCTACAAGACTATAAAGCTCGGTTTAAAGTGCAGGCGATCGAGGAAAATTGCCGGAGTGCTGCCATCGCCCGCAATACGGGAGCGGCTTCGGCTACGGGGCAATTGCTGCTGTTTCTCGACGACGATATCGAAGCGCTGCCGCCTTTGGTGGAAAGTCATGCGCGGGTTCACTCTTTGCGTCCGGGCTCGGCTGTCATGGGCCCCTATCCGCCTAAGTTGCATGGAGGAACTACATTGTTCGAGGTGGAAGTGCGATCGTGGTGGGAAGAGAAGTTTTATCAGATGAGTCAGCCCGGTCATCGATTTACTTATCTAGATTTGCTCAGCGGCAACCTTTCTTTGGATGCAGAACTGTTTGCTCGTCTCGATGGGTTTGATTCGGCTTTTGGGAACTGTGGCGGAGAAGATTATGAGTTTGGGATGCGTTTGCTGAAAGCTAATGTACCTTTTGTTGTGGCTGCTGAAGCAGTGGGCTATCATTACGAACACGAAACTAACAATCTCGATCGCTCTTTCGGCAGATTTCGTCAGGAAGGGCGATCGAATGTTTTGATCGGGTACCGACACCCGGAACTTAGACCGATACTGCCGATAGCAGTCTACGAAACTGCTGACTCGCTGGTGGATAAAATTGTGGTGGCGGTCACGTTTTTCTGGCCGGCTGCTGTGGATTGGCTGGCTGTGGGAGCCAGGAAATCTCTTGATTTACTCGAAAGCTTGGGGATGCGGGGAACTTGGCGGTGGTTGCGGGCAAAATTGCGCGCTTATTGGTATTTGCGGGGTGCTATTGATGAGTTGAAAAGTCGATCGGCTCTTTCTAGTTTTATGCAAGGTGAGCCTGCTGGTGCTGACTTGGGCAGACATGAAATTGAAATCGATTTGCAGGAAGGTTGGGAAGCAGCAGAACGAATCATTGACGAGAAAAAACCCGATGGCATTTACCTCAGTTACGGTGAACTGTCTGTCGGTCACGTCACTCCCAAATTCGGTGTAGAGCCACTGCGGGGCGCTCACTTGCGATCGATTCTGGCCCTTGACTTTGCCGAACCCCTGGCTCGGGCGATCGCGGTTAAGGGTATGCCCAAAAGTGCTGCTCATTCCGAGCCTAGCTTGGTTGACAACACCCTACTTCAAAATCTACAGTTGTTTACAGTATTGGAGAAAAAAAACCTGAAAACTTCTTCCTAGAAATGACATAATTAGATTAGATAAAAAACAGAATATAGAGGTGTAATCAAGTCAGACATTAAGTGATAGAAAATAGTAATTTAGATATTAAAAACCACAGAAAGTGACAAAGGTAATTATGACAATAAAATTGATCGAAGCAGATTTTTTAGAACCAATTTCTGACAAACAGACTCTGGTACAGACCCTGAATTTGGTTAAGATTCTGCCCTGGAATTTATCCGGGGGAGAACCTCAGATAGTTGCTGGGGGTGTGCTGTGAGAAATGCGGGAAAGGTAGCTTATATTCGCAAAATAACTCATTTCTTTGATTTGCTACGGGTATTGGTCGATCGCGAGATGAAATTACTTTACAAGCGATCGACCTTGGGGATTGCTTGGACTTTAATCAGTCCGCTGTTACAGTTGGCTGTATTTTCCTTTTTGTTTCGCTCTGTAGTACCCCTTAATATTCCAAAATTTTCTTCCTTTGCTTTCAGCGGCTTGTTAATCTGGAATTGGTCTCAAACGGTATTATTTAAATCAACGGCATTAATTACCAATCATAAGCCACTAATCAGGCAGCCAAATTTCCCGTCGGCAATTTTGCCGATAGTCACGACGACGACGGGGCTCATTCACTTTTTCTTAGCATTGCCGGTGTTACTTATCTTTCTGGCAATTGATGGCGCTCCTCTGAATGCAGTGCTCTTGTTGTTGCCGCTGCTGATGATTATTCAGTTTTTCCTGACAGTTAGTTTTGCTTATCCCCTTGCCGCTTTGAATGTCACTTTCCGCGACACTCAGCACACTTTGGGAGTAGTTTTGCAGATGCTGTTTTACCTGACTCCGATTTTCTACGACATCAGCAGCGTCCCCGAAAAATTTAAGATTTTTTATTACTTAAATCCAATGGTGCCCCTGATTGAAGCTTACCGCGCCATACTTCTTAAAGGTATGCAGCCGGATTGGTCTGCTCTGTTAATTTTGAGCTTGGCTGTGGCGGCTCTTTTACCCATCGGACTGGGAATTTTTAGACGGCAAAGCGCTCATTTTGTGGAGGAAGTGTAAATGCGTGAAGCAATTATTGTCAAAGGTTTGGGTAAGCGTTTTAACCGCTACTCTACCGCGAAACCTCATACGATTATGGAAGCCGCTTTGTCCGGTTGGTGGAAGCTGAAGCCGGAGGCGAGTTTTTGGGCGCTGCGGAATATAAATTTTACTGTTTCTCCTGGCGAAATGCTGGGAATTCTTGGAAAGAATGGCGCGGGAAAATCAACGCTGCTGCAAGTTGTAGGCGGTATTTGCAGGGCTGAGGAAGGTTCTATTAAAGTTAACGGCAGAATTGGCGGGTTGTTAGATTTGGGTGCGAGTTTTCACACGGATCTAACGGGCAGAGAAAACGTGTTTGTGGGCGCGGTGGTGGCCGGTTTGACTCGCCGGGAAGTGGCGCGCAGGTTTGACGATATTGTGGAATTTGCAGAGTTAAAACAGTTTATTGACAGCCCGACGCGGACTTATAGTACGGGGATGAAAATGCGGCTGGCTTTTTCGGTGGCGGTGCATACCGATCCAGAAGTGCTGTTAGTTGATGAACATTTGTCGGTTGGTGATGTGGCTTTTCAAACTAAATGTTTGAATAAGATAACTGAGTTTAAGAATCAAGGATGCGCGATTGTTTTGATTTCTCACACTGCGTCGCAAATTCAGAAAATGTGCGATCGGGCTTTGTGGCTGAAATCCGGTGAAATCGTCGCTTACGGGGAACCGGAAGTGGTAGTCGGTCAGTATTTGTCAGAAATGCGATCGTCCACAGAAAATAGCACTCCCCTGCGTGCTGCTGAAGCTACAAGTAGCGGTTCGCCACTGCGAGGTAATCAGAATCGCTTCGGTACTATGGAAGTAGAAATTACCGATGTCAAAGTGTCGCCAAATACGGAAATAGATAGCGGTGATGCTATTAGCATTGAAATTCATTATTCGGTGGCGCAGGAAATTTCTGCTGCTATTTTTGCCGTGACAATCAGCAGGGATGATGGTCAAAGTTGTTTTGAGACTAATACTAATCAAATGGGCAGACTGCTGCCGCTGGTGAAAGGGAAAGGCAAAATCCGGCTGCAAATAGATAGGCTGGATTTAGGAAACGGTCAGTATTACGTGAATGCTGGGGTTTACGAGGAAACTTTGGCTTACGCCTACGATTATCAGTGGCAGGTTTATCCGCTGTACGTGCGATCGACTGTAAACCAAAAAACGATTCTTTGTCCGCCGTACCGCTGGGAATTTGAGGGCAAAATGCCGCTTATGGATGTGGCCGAACCAGCCACGGCAACTTACGATTTGGATAATAATCATCCGGGCTACGCCAAGATTTTGACTCAGTTGGAAAACAAGCAAAAACCTGACTTTTTAATAATTGGCGCTCAAAACTGTGGCACAGAATATCTATACAGCCATCTCGAAAATCACTTGCAAATTATCAAAGAAGGTTCTCGAGATATTCACTTTTTTGAATTAAATTTTGAGCGTGGTGTTGATTGGTACAGCAAGCAGTTGACACGGAGTGTAGCGAGTGAGAAGGTGATCCTGTGGGAGATGACTTCTTACTATATTTATCATCCTTTGGTGGCGGAGCGAGTTTACAAGTGTTTCCCGGATGTTAAGCTGATTGTAATGCTGGGAAACCCAGTAAAACGAGCGTGGATGCACTATCATTTAGAAGTGGCGCGAGGCACCGAAAAGTTGGATTTTGAAAAGGCGATCGCTTCTGAACCCGCTCGACTCAAAGGTGAGATTGAAAAAATCAAAGCAGATGAAAATTATTACAGTTTCAATCACCAGCATTATTCCTATTTGTCGCGGGGAATTTATGTAGAACAAATCAAAAATTGGCTCGACTATTTTCCGAGAGAACAGTTGCTAATTATCAAGAGCGAAGATTTTTACGCACATACAGGCAAAGTATTTTCCGAAGTATTGAAATTCCTGGATATTAGTGAAAATACAAGTAAAAAATATGAAATTAATCATGTCGATGAATACAGCCAAATGCCAGCGACAATAGAACAAGAATTGACTAATTATTTCAAACCTTACAATCAGGAACTTTCGGATTTCTTGCATGAGGATTTTAGTTGGAGTTAGAAAAAAAGTTTTTAAATGCAGAGTGCCCAGAGACGAACATGAATCATACCTCTTTCTTCTCTTCCTCTGTGCCCTCTGCGCTCTCTGCGGTTCCTAAAAAAAAATTAATTCACAAACCATCTATCAGCTAGAAAAATGAAACGGATATTTTTAGTAGGCTCTCCGAGAAGCGGCACAACCATGCTTCAAAGTTTATTAGCTGCTCACCCTGAAGTTATTTCTTTTCCTGAATCTAAGTTTTTTCACTATTTACTGTACAAGAAGTTTGCGGGAAAGTTGCCAGGTAGGATGGAAGCTTTTTTTAAGGATGAGATTAATCGGCCTGAACTTTTGCAAGGTTTTGATGATAGTCAAACTGTGGCAACTAAAGTTAGTTGGTTTGTCGGAGTTTTGGATGGTTTGGCTGCGGAACAAAACAAAAGTATTTGGTTGGAAAAAACGCCGGAACACATATATTTTATTGAGGACATACAGCGCTTTTTGCCGGATGCTAAATTTATACATATTTTGCGAAACAGTATGGATACAATAGCTTCTCTGCATGAGGCGACTAGTAATTCTCATGATTTGTGGGGGCCTGGTTGGGATTTAAACCACTGTATCCATCGCTGGAAGGAGGCGATGTTAATTAGTCACAAATATGCTAAAAATTCTAATCATATATTAGTCAAGTATGAGGAAATTCTCGACAATAAAGTAAAAAAGTTAGAAGAACTTTCTCAGTTTATGGAAATTGAGTATGATGATAAAATGCTGGAGTTTTATCAAGAAAAAGCTGCTCATCTCAGTTTAAATCTGCCTTGGCATCAAGGGATTGATAGAGAGGTTAAAAGTAATAAGGTTCACAAATATCATAAAATTTTTAATGACCAGGAAATTCGATATATTTTAGATAAGATTAAGCGAGTCAAGGGTGAAATTGCCTGGAAGTTGACGGTGGAAGTGAGCGAACCAATTTCCGATATTTGTAATCTTCCGCAAATATACGATCGCCTGTGCTGTACGATAAAACTAGAAGGAATTAAACTCGGTATTGTTGAATTGCCGATTTGCGATGGCATGGTGGCGGCTTCGGTGTTGGCGGATGCGGTTGCAGCCCAGTTTGCTTGGCAAATTCTCGATCGCTTCTTTCAACGCAATCGCTGCGAAAAAGGCAATAAATTGTGGGAAACTGTGCTGAAACCATTGCACCCTAAACATGACTGGACGCTATTTTTGCAAGAATTATGGGGGCGTCCCCATTGGAATTTGGAGGATTTCTACAATCATGAAATAGCTGAGGAAGTCCCAACAATTACCCTCGAAAAAGATTTGATTGCTGTAGAAGTTAGCGAGGAATTTGCTAATATAAAAGTTGAGCTTTCGGAAATAGACGTGCTGGTGAAAGTAGGCGGCGTTGCTGTCGGGATTGTCACTGTTGCGGTGGAAAATAATTTTGTTTCGGCTCAAAAATTGCGATCGACAATTAATCGAAATATGGGTTTTGAGTTGTGCGTCGCCGCCGTGCGAGAAGCTTTGCTGGGAAAACCACTCAACGGCAAGCAATGGCTACGATCGCGCTTAGCCTCTTGTGCTCAACAAAGGTCTAATTTGCCCGACAGTTTGAATGCAGCGGGTGCTGGGGGCATTTACCCCCAAAATGCGGTGATCTTCGGCAGGCGATCGGGTGCGATCGGGACAAGTGTCAGCCGTCGCGCCTCACTCCCGGCGGCTGCGCTACAGGAAATCGAGTCAGCCGCAGCAATCGCGGGGGAACCGACAATGCAAATTCCCCAAGAAAACGAGTTCCCAAAGCAAGTATTTTACGCACCGGAAATCATTCGCTCAAAATCTTCTTATCAGGAAGTTTCTCACTCCGTGAAACCTCAAGTTTTGGACAACCATAGCGTTACACAAAGGCTGCCGATTCTCTCCTACCGCCGCATTTCTCCTGACAGTTTAGACGCAGTTAGCCCCCAGGTTTTGGAACAACAGTTGCAGTATCTCAAAGATCGCGGTTATTATAGTGCGAGTTGGGAAAATTGGCAAAGTGCGAAACGGGATAAAACTCCTTTACCCGGTAAAGCTGTATTGATGACTTTTGACGGCGGCTATCTCGACTTTTTCCAATATGCTTGGCCTCTGCTAAAACGCTTTGATTTTACAGCGACTGTTTTTCTCGTAGCTGAGTCAATAGGAAAGACAAATAGTTGGGAAAAAGCCGAATTTGAAGAAGTGCAGTTAATGGGATGGCCGGAAATTTTGCAACTGCAGAATGCAGGAATTGAATTCGGTTCTATGTCTGCTACTCATCAACCTTTGACGGCATTGTCGCCGACAGAAATTGTGCGGGAGGGGGCGAAATCCCGTGCTATCTTAGAACGGGGATTAGAGAAATCTGTTAAATGTTTTGCCTATCCTTACGGGGATGTCGATCCAATTGTAGCGCATTTAATTGGAGCGAGTGGATATACTTTTGGTGTATCATATAAATTAAATTATAGCAGTTTTGACGATAATTTAATGTCTCTGCCGCGCATTAAAGTTACAGGAGAAAAATTTTTATGGCAATTAGGTTTGTAGGGTGCGTCAGCCAGCGAGATTTTTCCCTCAACTAACAATTTTTCAACAGACGCACCTTACTTTTAAGTCAGTAGGCTGCGTCAGCCAGCGAGATTTTTCCCTCAACTAACAATTTTTCAACAGACGCACCTTACAAGTGAAATCGCTTAATCAATCCCTTGATTTTCCGCTGCAAATAACCGCCGAATCCTCTGGAAATTCTCTCAAATTTATAATAAAATAAAATATCCATCACCTCTTCAGTTTTCATATACTTTAAATAAGAAATCATTTTATCGGTTAGTTCATCATTAACATCATCGATATACTTTCTCACCGCCAACCTTTCTGAAATATTCCATTTCCGATCAAACTTGCGGTGCATTTGGGTCTCATAATCCCGAAAATCTGAGATTTTCCCCTGCAAATAGCTTTGAATATATTTCCCTGCGATTTGGGCACCATCCATCCCGTGTCTAATCCCTTCGCCGCCCAAAAAATTTACTGTCGAGACAGTATCGCCGATCGCAATTACATTATTTTCTTTCCAATAAATATCCTTCAAACCAGGACTGTACTTCAGCGTCGAACCATGTTTGTCAATAATTTTATAACTTTTAGACTTCAGATATTCATCAATCAGTAAATCAATATATTTTTTCAGCGGTGACAAATGCCTCACCGTTTTCGGGTCTAAAAAAATGCGACCCGCACCAACTTTCAGTCGGTTTTGTTCCATTGGGAATATCCAGGAATAACCCTTCGGCATCCATTTATCGCCCAAAAAGAAGATTAAATCACCGCTGTATTTATTGTAAACTTCTGGCTCTACTTCAATTAAATATTCAATTCCAGTTCCCGACAAAAAATTGGGCTTATCATTCTCTTTTTCGTACATAACCGCCCTAGCGAAGCCAGTAGCATCAACCAATACTTTCGTGCTAACTTGGATAAGTTTACCGTCGGATAACTGTTTAAATTCGACTATTGTTTCGCCGTTTTCTTGTGAGTGTCGAATGTAGCGATAACCAAGCCAAACTTCACCGCCAAATCGCTCAACTTCGCTAGCCAAAAATGCTCTAAATTTAGCAAAGTTGAGAACAACTCCCAAGCTTTCGGGAGACTCCCAAGTTTGACTGACTTTGCTAGTTTCAATAGTAAGTTTGTGCCAAAAACTGCCGATAACGGATTCAGGTAAATCGAATTTAGAGAGGGTTTCTAGAGGTGTAGCGGCGCTAGAAAAGTCATTTTTATTAAAATTGTCGTTTTGCTCTGCCAGCAAGACTTTGTGGCCGGATTGGGCTAGGATTCTCGCGCAGTGACCGCCTGCAGGGCCTGCTCCTACTATTACTATGTCAAAACTTTTTAAATTCATTTTGCTTTTAACTCGCTTCCAATGTCAAAACACCCGCCGAAATATCAACTACCAATCGCCGATTTTTCAACAACTGGCGGCCGATTAAAATTTCCGGTACTCCGGCACCCATTAGGGTAAAATCCCCCGGATTCATCCGTAATCTCGCTTTATTCAATTATTCAATTTCAAATCTAAAATCTAAAATCTAAAATCTAAAATCGATTGACTGTCCATTGCTAACCAGCCCTAAAAACCTGTATCTAGCAGGGCATCAACAGGTAATTCTAAGCCGTTATCAGCAATCAATTCAATTTCCAAAAATAGCTCATCCTCATCACCAAATGTTCCTTGAATCATATCGTGCCACACGCCCCTGTATTGTTGATGCGGAACATGAAGGGGATAGCATTTGGATGTTTCTGGCGACACATTTTGGTAGCCACCATATCATCTTTGTCGATAAAATAGTCTCCGCTGTCGGGTTCAACGGCCATGTACCAGTTGTAGTGGGTTTTAATCAATTCTGGTTTGAGGCGATCGAAAATTGGTTTGCAGCGCTGATAAAATGCTTCTCTTTCGGCTCGCCACTGGGCTTTTTTTTCTTCTGACCACTGAATTTCTGGGAACAGTCTTCCCCGCCGCACGGTACGATTTGGTTTTACGTTAGTCATTGTTTTTTCTCCCTTATCCTCAAATCTTCCTTCAATCATGCTGCTCTTTCACTGTCATAGATCGGAGCTAGAATGGTAAGGTGCGCTGCACCCTACCATTCTAGCTATTTACACGCTAACAGGAGACTGTTTGCGGCTGAATGTTGCTAAGATACGATCGCACATTTGCGACGGAGTTAATCCTAAACTGGCAAATGATTGTTCAGGCGTTGCATGATCTACCAATGTATCGGGTACACCCAACCGCATCAGGGGCACGAGGACATTATTGTCGAGCAAAGATTCGGCTACTGCTGAACCAAAGCCTCCCATCAAACAGCCTTCTTCCATTGTGACAACTTTGCCGATTCGCTGTGCTAAAGGCAAGATTAATTCGGTGTCCAAAGGCTTGACAAAACGCGCATTGATGACAGTTGCTTCAATACCGTGCTCGCTCAGAATCTGGGCGGTTTGCATTGCCGGATAAACCATTGAACCATAACCCAAAATCAGCACATCGTCGCCGTTGCGGAGAATTTCAGCTTTGCCGATCGGCAATTCTTCCCAACCTTCCTCCATCAAAGGCACGCCGTAACCGTTGCCGCGCGGGTAACGCATGGCGATCGGGCCACTGGTGTGGTTAATTCCCGTGACTACCATCCGCTGCAATTCTGCCTCATCTTTTGGTGCCATAACTACCATATTTGGCAGGCACCGCAAGAAAGAAATGTCGTACATTCCTTGGTGAGTTGGGCCGTCAGCACCGACAATGCCCGCGCGATCCAAACAGAAGAAAACTGGCAAATTTTGGATACAAACATCGTGAATTATTTGGTCGTATCCCCGCTGGACAAATGTCGAGTAAATTGCCACAACCGGGCGCATTCCTTCGCAGGCTAAACCAGCGGATAAAGTCACGGCGTGCTGTTCGGCAATCCCGACATCAATGTACTGTTTAGGCAGTTTTTCATGAAGTTTATCCAGACCAGTTCCGGTTGCCATAGCAGCGGTAATGCCGACAATTTTCGGATTATCTTCTGCTAGCTTGACTAGGGCGTGGGCAAAGACTTTCGAGTAAGCTGGAGGCTTTGGTTTAGTGGAGGGAATGCCTTTGCCTGTGGCTAAGTTAAAGGGATTTTGGGCGTGATATCCTACTTGGTCTTTTTCGGCGATCGCATATCCTTTGCCCTTCACCGTCACAACGTGAACTAGCACAGGCCCTTGGATAGTATGAGCTTGTTTGAAAGTGGTAATTAACTCTTCCAAATTGTGTCCATCTACCGGGCCCATGTAAGTAAAGCCCAATTCTTCAATTACTGCTCCAACTTTCGAGACAGCCAAGCGTTTCATCCCTTCTTTGAGGCGTTCCATTTCTGGAGTAAAAGTTTCGCCGACAAAGGGAATGTGTTTGAATTGTTCCTCTAAGTTATCTTTGAGAAACTGCACCGGTGGCGACAATCGCATCTTGTTCAAATAGCGGGTAATTGCGCCGACGTTGGGCGAGATTGACATCTCGTTGTCGTTGAGCACAACTAACAAATTGGTTTTCGGCATATGGCCCGCGTGGTTAATCGCTTCGAGTGCCATGCCCCCAGTCAAGGCGCCGTCGCCGATGACTGCTACAGTTTTAAAGTTTTCCCCCTTGAGGTCGCGCGCCATCGCCATCCCTAACGCTGCGGAAATGCTTGTGGAAGCGTGGCCGGCGCCGAAGTGGTCAAATTTGCTCTCGCAGCGCTTGAGATAGCCTGCAACGCCGTCTTTTTGGCGCAGGGTGTGAAATTGGTTGTAGCGGCCGGTTATCAATTTGTGAGGATAAGCTTGGTGGCCGACATCCCAAGTAACTTTGTCGCGATCGAGGTCGAGTGTTTGGTAGAGTGCTAAGGTCAGTTCGACTACACCCAATCCTGGGCCGAGGTGGCCGCCGCTAGCGGCTACAGTTTCTAAATGCTTTTCTCGAATTTGTCGGGCAATTTGTTCGAGTTGATGAATCGAGAGGCCGTGTAATTGGTTTGGGTGAGTCAGTTCGCTGAGATGCATATTTTAAAATCTTGCTCCTGTGAATCAGGACGAATCCTTAACAGATATAGGTTGTGCCTGCAACGTTGGGTACGCGCAAACGTTAGAATAGTTTAACGGTTATTTGAGAAAAACTGTTAGGCGTAACAATTTTGTTATTTCGGGTCTGGTAATTATAGTTAATAAATTGTGCGCCGTCAATCGATTTTAGATTTTCGATTTTCGATTTTAGAGGCGACCCCACGGATAAATGCGGGGGCTCTTCTGATTTTCGATTTTCGATTTTGGATTGATTGCACGGATAAATCACGTGGCGGGTACCACCTTTGAAATTCGTGGTCAATATAAAAAAGCTTATGTTGTTAGTTCCTAATCGCTAATCGATTTTAGATTTTAGATTTTAGATTTTAGA
>NZ_JAUBUY010000082.1:0-16894 GCF_036705565.1 Microcoleus sp. AT8-B5 | reverse complement strand
GCTTCTAAGAAGGGTGAATTTATCTCAAAATATACTCACCACTGATGAACAGTGTTCAATAAGATGCGTTCCCCCTGGTTGTGCGAATTGATGTGCGGAAATTTACACCTTTGGTAGCGGTAGCCTGCGACATCGCACTCAGCGGGAGTGAAAGTAAATACCAGATTTAAGTGGTTTGTCAACTTGTCCGTGTCCCGCACTGGTTAAGGTGAGGCGTGAGGGCGCGAACACGCCTTCACCATGTGCCAATTGCGTAAGTTTTGAACTAATAATTAATGACTAATTACTAATGATTATCTTCCTCCGACGACGACATTTTTAATCCGCAAATGGGGGCCGCCGACACTTACCGGCAAGCCACTCTGGCCGCCTTTACCGCAACCGCCGTAGGCATAAACCGAGTCATTTCCTATCGACTCAATATCCTTTAAAGTCTGAAATACATTGCCGCTTAAAGTGACATCGCTCACGGGTTCGGCTAATTTGCCGTCGCGAATCATAAACCCTTGAGCCGCCGCAAAGGTAAACATTTCGCCGTTGGTTTGTCCTCCCAACATCCGCACTGCATAAACTCCTTCGTCAATGTCGGCAACCATTTCGTCAAAGGAATGTTCGCCAGACTCGATCGCAGTATTAGTCATCCGCACCAAAGGCATAAAAGTAGCACTCAGAGCCCTGGCATTTCCCGTCGGACTTTCGCCCATTTTGCCCGCAGTCTCGCGATTGTGCATCCGAGCGGCTAAAACTCCATTTTTAATTAAATGCTTGCACTGAGCGGGCACGCCTTCGTCGTCGTATTTCAAAGTTCCGGGTAATCCCGGCACAGTTGCGTCGTCAATTACATTCAATTGTTCGATCGCCACAGGCTTGCCCAAAGTCAACAATTCCTGCATTTTCGGGTTTTCGTAAATGCCGTCTGCTTCCGACAAATGCCCGAAAGCTTCGTGAATAAAAACCCCCGACAAATAAGGGTCTAAAATCACCGGATACTGACCACCTTTCACCGATTTTGCCTCTAATTGGCCTACAGCTCGAACGGCAGCACTCTTAACACGATCTTCAATATTTGTCAAGACATCGTAATCCGATCGCGAGTGAATCGACTCAAACCCTTGGCGGACGACACCGCCCTCGCCGCGGGCGATCGCTCCGAAACGTCCGGTCACGTCCAAGCGCTCTTGAGCGATGCAAGTCCCTTGAGAATTCACAAAATAAGTAATCCCAAATCTGTCGCTGTAACCTGCCATTGTCGTCTGAATTCGCGGGTCATGATCTAACAGCAACTGATTGTAAGATTCGAGCAATTTCCGCTTTTCGGCTAGAGTAATAGAGCGCGGATCGCGGCCCAATTCCACCGCTACATAATCTTGAATCGGGGTGACATCTGCTAGTAGAGTTTTTTCACTACCAACCAAACGAGATTGCACTACAGCTTCTTCAATGCGGTCTTTTAATTCATCTAAACCGTTAAAAGTTACAAAACTCCAGCCACCTTTGTGACAGGCGCGGATGCCGCCGGCGAGACTAAAACTGCGGTTGACAGCATCTAACTGAGGGCCGCGAAAACTAATCGCAGTTGACTCGCTTTGTTCGAGGCGAACTTCTAGATAATCTACGCGATTGCGGTAAGGTGCGATCGCTTCCATCAACTGTTCTTGCATCAAATTGCCCCTATGAATGATTAGCCGTAGCGCTGAAAAAAATTATTGCTAAACCTATTTTAGCTAATAACTCCCGTCTTTCGGGTGCGCGTTCCCCCACCGGTGTGGTGCGGGAGCATGGCGCGTCCTACCCCATCGAGGGCGAGTCAACCAATTTTAGATTTTAGATTTTAGATTTTAGATTGATCCGTCCTGAGTCTGCGAAAGAATGAATCCGGGGGCTTATGACCACATTACTTTCGGTCAGTCGATTTGAGATTTAAAACTTTTTCCATAGAATTGATGATGAGAGGCTTGGCGGCCCGCGTTCGACGGGCGTCCTCGAACACAACAAACTCGCGCCCGCTTGCGAAAAGCCCGGTATGCCGAAAATTTTGGATTTGCCTAGAGAAATCAAACTAAACTAAATCTATCTAAAGACGTAAAAAAATACCTTAACCCCCGGCAGATGGAATACTTTAAGGTTAAAAAATTCCAAATTTCACCGTATTTAGCAGCTATTTCGGCATCAATAGCAATTTTGGTCGGAGTTGGCATTTTAGATCGATCGGAACAGCGGCGGTTTTTTCACTACAACCGCGCTAGCACCCTCGATCGCCTCAGCACAGTCCGTTCTAAGCTGGAAGGCTCTTTGAATTCCCGCCTGTATTTGATGCGGGGTGTGGGGGCTTACCTTTCCAACAACCCAAACATCACCGAAGCCGAGTTTACAGCGACGGCGAGAATTCTGGTGGCACAGCAACCGGGCATTCGCGCCATAACTTTAGTTAAAGGCACGACGGTCGCTTACATTTATCCGCGGGAGGGAAATGAAGCGGCGATCGGAGTTGACTTGACGGCGCTACCCGAACAGCGGGAAATGGTCAAAGAGGTCATCCGAACCAGAAAAACTTTGCTAGCCGGGCCCGTGAAATTATTGGAGGGGGACGAGACTTTCATCAGCCGATCGCCGATTTTTCTCACACCCTCCGGTGTCGAGGCAGAAACAGGAGTTTACTGGGGCTTGACAGGCCTGATCATCGACAAAAATACCCTCATTGAGGAAGCAGGACTCAACGACTCCTCAGCGAAGCTGCAATACGCTCTGCGGGGCAAAGACGGTTCGGGAGCCTCCGGCCCTGTGTTTTTCGGTGACGGGTCAATTTTTGAGCAGAATCCCGTGCTGCTGGAAGTGACTTTGCCCAACGGTTCCTGGCAGTTGGCAGCAATTCCGGCGGGAGGATGGCCTGCGAATTCGCCGTTTCGGGGGTGGGTGATCTTTGGAGGCGACTTGCTGGCACTTTTGACTGGGGTGGCAGTTTTTAGCGGGGTGTACGGCCGTGCGAAACTGCGGGAGAGCGAAGTTAAGTACCGGCAATTAGTTGAGAATGCTAACAGCATGATTGTGCAGTTAGACAGTGAAGGTAATATTACTTTTTTTAACGAGTTTGCTGAAACTTTTTTCGGGTATTCAGAAGCAGAAATCATCGGCAAAAGTGCGATCGGCACAATTATACCGAAAACAGAGTTATTTGAAAGTGACCTCGCGACAAAGATTCGAGACTGTTTGGCACAGCCGCAAAAATACTTCCAAAACGAAAATGAAAACATCCGCAGAAATGGAGAAAGGGTGTGGATAGCGTGGACAAATAAACCTTTACTAGATGCGAAGGGAAATGTGGCAGGGCTGCTTTGTATCGGGACGGATATTAGCGATCGCAAACAAGCTGAAATCGCCCTGCAAGGTTCTGAAGCGGAACTTCGAGCTTTGTTCGCTGCCATGAACGATGTAATTTTCGAGATTGATATTGAGGGACGCTTGCTGAAAATTGCCCCGACAAATCCAGAATTATTGTACAAGCCACCGGCGGAATTTTCCGGGCAAAAAATCAGCGAATTATTCGAGCCAGAAATGGCAGATATTTTTCACGATAAAATTCGCACCGCCCTTGCTAGAAATCAAACCTGTACTTTTGAATATAACCTGGAACTTGCCAGCGTACAAACGTGGTTTGCCGCTACCATTTCGCCAATGAAAGAAAACACGGCTCTGTGGGTAGCCCGCAACATTACGGAGCGCAAGCAAGCTGAAAATTGGTTAACGGGTCAAAAACAAATTTTAGAAATGATTGCTAAGGGTGCTTCTCTGGGCGATACTTTAAATACTTTAGTTAAAATTATCGAGCAGCAATCTAGAGATGTCATCGGTTCGATATTGCTTCTAGCTCCAGACGGAAAACATTTGCTGCACGGAGCCGCGCCCAGTTTGCCCGACAGTTACAATGCTGCTATTCATGGCATAGCCATCGGGCCGGATGTCGGTTCCTGCGGCTCTGCTACCTTTAGCCGCCAACAGGTAATCGTTACAGATATTGCCAGGGATCCTTTGTGGGAAAATTATCGAGATTTAGCCTTGAGTTTTGGACTGAGAGCTTGCTTGTCTACTCCTATTTTCTCATCTCAGGGTCAAGTTTTGGGGACTTTTGGAATGTATTATTCCCAACCGCGCTACCCCAAAAACTTTGATCTGCAATTGATAGAAGCGTCGATTAATTTAGCAGGAATTGCGATCGAACGCAACCAGGCAGAAGAAAGTCTCAAACAGCTCAATCAAGAACTCGAAAATAGAGTGAAACAGAGAACTGCTCAATTGATGCAAACTGAAGAACGCTGGCAGTTAGCACTCAAAGGCAACAATGACGGCATTTGGGACTGGAACTTGCAAACCGGTGAACTTTTTGTTTCCGATCGCTTTAAGGAAATCACTGGTTACGAAGATAGTGACATTAGCGATTACAATAATACATGGAATACGAATTTACATCCCGATGATTTAGTGAGTTCTCAGCAACTTCTTCAAGAACACTTGGAGAGAAAAACGCCTCATTACATCACCGAATACCGCTTGTGGTGCTATAACCGCGCTTACAAATGGATATTGAGTCGGGGACAAGCTTTGTGGGACGCATCTGGAAAAGCAGTCCGCATGGTAGGTTCAATTACTGACATTACGGAACGCAAACAAGCAGAGGAAGCACTGCGGGAAAGCGAGGCAAAATTCCAAAAGCTGTCTGCTAATTTGCCGGGAATCATTTATCAATTTTTGTTGCGTGCAGATGGCTCTTCCTGTTTTCCTTACATAAGTGCTGGTTGCCGAGAACTTTTTGAGTTAGAACCAGAATATATTATTAAAAATGCGGCTGTGCTAACAGATTTGGTTCATCCCGACGATCGCGACAATTACGACGAATCTATTGCTATTTCTGCCCAAAATCTGCAACCTTGGCAGTGGGAAGGACGGCTGGTACTACCTTCAGGCAAAATTCGCTGGTTTCAGACAAATTCGCGTCCTGAAGCTAAGGAAAACGGCGATATTCTTTGGGACGGCATCACCGTTGATGTTACCGATCGCAAACAAGCTGAATTAGAATTGCAAGAAAGCCAGCAGTTTATTCAAAAAGTAGCCGAGGCTACTCCCGGTATTTTGTATCTATACGACTTGGAAGAACAGCGAAATATCTACACGAATACTTCACTGTTCGGGCTTTTGGGATATACCCTTGACGACATTACAGCGATGGATTCGTCACTCATGCCTCAGTTGATCTACCCCGAAGATTTGCCTAAAATTGTGGAACATCACGCGAGCTTTGCAGAAGTTGAAGATGGCGAAACTAGGGAAATTGAGTACCGGGTACAGGGAGCATACGGTCAATTGTTGTGGCTGCAAAGCCGGGATACTATTTTTAGTAGGAATGCGGAGGGTCAGGCTAAGGTAATAATTGGAGTTTCCCAGGATATTACGACTCGCAAGCAAGCAGAGGAAGCACTGCGGCAAAGCGAGGAACGAGAAAGAGAAAAAGCCAGAGATTTAGAGTCAGCGCTGCGGTCATTGCGCTCTACTCAAACTCAACTCATTCAAACAGAAAAAATGTCTTCTTTGGGGCAATTAGTGGCTGGGATCGCTCACGAAATTAATAATCCCGTTAATTTCATTCACGCTAACATTGATTATCTCAACCAGTATACTACACAGTTGCTGGATCTTGTTACTCTTTACGAACAGGAGTATCCCGCTCCTAATTCAAAAATTGTCGATCGCATTGAAGAGATTGATTTGGATTTCATGGCTGAGGATTTAAGAAAAGTTATGGGTTCGATGCAGGTAGGAAGCGAGCGCATCCGGCAAATTGTATTGTCCCTCAGAAATTTTTCGCGACTGGACGAATCGGCAATGAAGCCGGTGGATATTCACGAGGGAATTGAGAGCACTTTGTTAATTTTGCAGCACCGCTTGAAGAGTCGGGACAGCCGCCCGGAAATTGAAGTAATTAAGGAGTTCGGGAAACTGCCGCTGGTGGAGTGCTATGCCAGCCAACTGAATCAGGTGTTTATGAATATTATTGCTAATGCAATTGATGCTATTGAAGAGCGATATCACCAGTTATCGGTTCCACAATCAGAGACAAAGAGTGGCCGCATTACTATTTCCACTGGTGTAACCCCCCAGAACACTGTGAGGGTAGAAATTTCGGACAACGGTACGGGTATTCCCGATGGGATAGTCGATCGCATTTTTAACCCGTTTTTTACTACGAAAGCTGTGGGGAAAGGTACGGGGTTGGGAATGTCTATCGCGCACTCGATTGTGGTGGAAAAGCACAAGGGTAAGATTGAGTGCATTTCTTCCATAGGATGCGGAACAACTTTTCAGATTGAGATTCCGATCGACAAAGTGTATAAATAGTAGGGCGTCAGTCGATTTTAGATTTTAGATTTTAGATTTTAGATTTGAGATTGACTCCGCAGTGGTAGGGTGCGTCAGTCGATTTTAGATTTTAGATTTGAGATTGACTCCGCAGTGGTAGGATTCGTCAGCAGAGCCTGATTTTCAGGCGCGCAGCCAGGGGCCATAAGCTGACTCACCCTACAATTTAAAGACTAAAATAGACGGAAGCTGCTAACGAAGCGGTGCTGCATCAAACCTTTAATTGTATAAAAATTGACATGATGGGATTAATCCTGGAAGCCCTGCAAGCAATGGGACACAATGTCCGCTGGATGTCTTGGAATTTGTTTTTGGGTTTAGTGCCGCTGGGCCTGAGTTTTTGGCTGTTCCGCAAACCTCGATCGCGCTGGCTGCTGTGGGGTACGGGCTTTCTCCTAGGCGCTACTTTTTTGTCCAGTACGCGCCCTGTTTTTGCGTATCTGAGGCACATAGTGCAAGATGTGGGCAAAACTTACGTTTTGGGGGCGATCGCGATTACACTGGCACTGATGGCTGTAGACATCTGGGTACTGCGGCAGCGCGGAGTTCGCTCTCTCCGGTGGTGGGGCGGTTTTTTCTGGTTTATCGCATTTTTACCCAATGCGCCCTACGTTTTAACTGATATCATTCACCTGATCCGCCAGATTAAAGAGGGGAACTCGGTGTGGACTGTGACTCTGGCTTTGATTCCCCAATATCTCGCGTTTATGCTGGCCGGGTTTGGAGCTTACGTGCTGTCGGTGATGAATTTGGGTTACTATTTGAAGCAACAGGGTTTGAGTAGATTTATCCTGGTAACGGAGATAACTATACACGCACTTTCGGCGATCGGCATCTATTTAGGGCGATTTATCCGCTTCAACACTTGGGACATTCTGACTAACCCCGATGCGCTGGTTAACAGTGTAATGAACGATTTGATAGGCAAGCGTCCGGTTTTAGTAATGGCTGTCACTTTTGTAGTAATTGCTGTTTTGTATTGGCTAATGAAACAAGTAATTTTAGGGATTAGCCAGCGATTTTACCCCAGTAAATTGCAGTCGGACTTGGCCGGCGATAGCGCAACTTCTTCCAGCTAGAGAGATTTGAGATTTGAGATTAAAGAATTGATTTAACAGATGAATATAAGAGCTTGAACAAAGCTCCCAAATTTTGGGTCTCCACCAGTTAACTCGGAAAACCAGTTTCCGTCTTTGGGTGAGACAAAATTTTTCGCGAAACTCCGACATAAATTACTGCTGCCGTTTGTCACAATACTTGATATGTTAGAACAGTCAAAGTAGTTTTGTAAACAGCAAAGATGAATCGATTTGACCGTCAGTTGTGGCAGAGATTTATTGCGATAGCTCAACCTTACTTTTATCCTTTAGAGCCTGGGAGTGGCAGAATCTTTTTAGGATTAGTGATGCTGTTGTTGATATTTCTCTTCGCTGCGATGTTTGTACTCGTCAGCGCTGTATGTTTGGGTACTCAAGTCTTATTTCCCGAATTTGTCAATAGTATTGCAGCCGGCTTAGTTACTTTGTTGAAAGGAATTATTAATTCGCCCGCAATTGCGATCGTGGCTTTAATGTTAATTCTTCCTTTCAGCGCTTTTGTCTGGTTCAAAGACAGATTGACACCGCACTGGCAGCCCTGGGCTTTATTGACTTTGCTGCTGTTTTTGTCGCTGTCAGTCAGTGGTATGAATGTAATAATTAGTTACGTCGGTAACTTTTTTAACACAGCACTAGCTAAGAAAGACCAGCTCAATTACTGGAAGTATCTGTTTGTGTATGCAGGGGTTTTTATAGTCGGCACTCCCATTGTGGTAATTTACCGGTATACCGAAGATAAATTGGGTATCTACTGGCGGGAGTGGATGACTAATAAGTTCCTCGATAAGTATTTTCAGAATCGGGCTTATTACGAAATAAATTTACACAAGGAAATCGACAATCCAGACCAGCGAATTTCCGAAGATGTCCGCTCTTTTACCCGGACAAGTTTGTCATTTATGCTGCTCATCCTTGGTTCAATAGTTAATATTATATCTTTTACTGGTATCCTGTGGTCTATCTCAAAACAACTTTCGATTTTTCTGATTATCTATGCTATTGTGGGCACGACAGCTACTCTAGTTTTTGGTCAAAGATTAGTACCTCTGAATTTCGAGCAACTTAAAAAAGAAGCAAATTTTCGCTACGGACTGGTTCACATTCGCGACAACGCCGAATCTATTGCTTTTTATGGAGGCGAGGAGCAAGAATCATTTCAAATAAAGCAGCGATTTGTGGAAGTATTCCGCAATTTTAATTTGCTAATTGGTTGGCAGCGAAACTTGGATTATTTCACAACTGGATACGGATATGCTGTTGTGATTATTCCGGCTTTGTTTCTAGCTCCAACTTATTTTGCAGATCAAAATGGTACAATCGAGTTTGGAGATATCACTCAAGCTGGTTTTGCTTTCACTCAGGTTTTGCGCGCTTTTTCTGTGATTGTAACTCAGATTGAGCCGCTGAGTTCTTTTGCAGCTAGTATCAATCGTTTGACTGTATTTACAGATACTCTGGAAGCGAAACAAGCGGTATCTCGTCCTGGAGGAACTGCTATAGATGTAGTAGTAGATTCTCAGTTGACACTGGAGCACGTTACTTTAGATACTCCGCAGCATCAAAAGACTTTAATTAGGGATTTGTCGGTAGCAGTGCAGCCCGGTGAAGGACTGTTAATTGTCGGACAAAGCGGTGCTGGGAAGAGTTCTTTGCTGCGGGCAATTGCGGGTTTGTGGGACGCGGGAACGGGGCGTTTAGCGCGACCGGAATTGGGGGAAATGCTGTTTTTGCCGCAGCGTCCTTATATGATTTTGGGTAGTTTGCGATCGCAACTTTTGTATCCCCATACCAGCAGCGAGGTTGATGAGGAAAAATTGCGCCGCGTTTTGGCATCAGTAAACTTAGCAGATTTGCCGGACAGATTGGGCGGTTTTGATGCGAATTTAGATTGGGGTGAGATTTTGTCGCTGGGAGAACAGCAACGTTTAGCTTTTGCTAGATTGTTATTGACGGAACCCAGATACGCTATTGTGGATGAGGCGACAAGTGCTTTGGATTTGAAGAACGAGCAATATTTATACGAGCAGTTGCAAGCCACTAAAACTACGTTTGTGAGTGTGGGCCACCGATTGAGTTTAGTGAAATATCACCAGCAGGTTTTGGAACTTATGGGCGATGGGAGTTGGCGGCTGCTTTCTGCCCGAGAATACCGCGCTAGTGCGACAATTTTTGGCTGATATAGGGCTGCTTTCAAAAATTGTAAATTGACCCGGTTTTTGGTTCGCGGTGGGTGGAGGCGCGGTTGGAGATTTATCGTTTGGTTCTACAGATTAATCGCCGCGCCTCCACCCACCCTACAATAGGTTCTACTAAAGTTGCATTCTTTGTTTAAATTCACATCTTGCACCATTGTCAAGAACAGGCTTTCCAGCCTGTTTCACAATAAAATTTATCTCTTGTGGAACAGGCCGGAAAGCCTGTTCCTAAGCAAGTAATTGAGAATGGTGCAAGATATCAGTTTAAACTGGTATCACAATGGATAATTGGGTATAAATATCTAAATCTGTCTAAACAACTAAAAGCAAGCTGAACGTTGACTGATTCGATTCAATTGCTCGCCCGCGAGAACTCACACAATATAATAGAAGATAGATTTTTAGTATAGACGAGATTCCTACCTTGACTACTCCGATTCCTCAAAACTTTGTGCAAACGATCGCCAAACAACGCGGTGTCACAGATGCCGAGTTAGAAACTGTGTTTATGGCTCTCGACGGTCAATCTACGGCGACGATCGCAACCAAGCTTGGCATTAGCGACATCGCCGTTCGCAAAAGACTAGGCGAAGTTTACAAAAAGTTTCAGATTGGGGGGAACGGCCCTGGAAAGCTTTCGGAATTGAGGCATCAGTTGCTGTTTTCATACCACACCGATCGGGGAACGAGCGATTTTAGTGGAGGTAAAGGTTCTCTATTGAAGATGGCGATTGGACACCGACAGGAAGATTGGGGCCAAGCACCGGATGTTTCGGTTTTTTACGGACGGACTGAAGAATTAACTACTTTAAAGCAGTGGACTGTATCAGATAATTGTCGCCTGGTAGCGCTGCTTGGTTTGGCTGGTAGCGGCAAAACAACTCTGTCGGTGCAGTTGGCCTCACAGGTACAGAATGAGTTTGATTTTGTGATTTGGCGATCGCTGCGATCGACACCCGAACCATCCGACTTCCTAGGAAGCTTAATTCAACTTTTTTCTAACCAACAAAAACCCGATGTGCAGCTAGACCTCAACAGCAAAATTTCGCGCTTGGTCGAATATCTGCGAAAACACCGCTGTCTGGTAATTTTAGACGATTTTGAAGCGGTTCTCAAACCCGAAGAATTAGCGGGACACTATCGCGAAGGCTGCGAAGGATATCGAGATTTAATTGTGCGGCTCGGTGAGGTCAATCACAATAGCTGTTTACTGCTAGTTAGTTCGGAAGAGCCTACGGAACTGGCTTTGCTAGCGGGAGAAAAAGTGCGGTCTTTAAAACCTGCTATTTCCTCGGAAATAGCGCGGGAGATTTTCCAAGAAAAAGGTTTGTCGCCTCAAGATCGAGAGTTGGAAATCTTGTTATCGCGGTACGGAGGCAATCTGTTAGCCTTAAAGATTGTAGCCACAACAATTAACGAGTTTTTCGAGGGAAATATTTTAAAGCTTTTGGAAGCAACGGCGTTATTTATTGAAGAACATATCAGCAATTTGCTGGCACAGCAGTTCGATCGAATGTCGAGTTCAGAACAAGAGATTGCCTACTGGATTGCTATTGCTCAAATCCCGATTTCCCTGGCGACTTTGCGAGAGCAGATGTTGGTCAATTCATCGCTTTCGGATTTGCTAAAAAATCTCGATTCTCTAGGTCGTCGCTCGCTGATTGACAAAATTAGTGAGGGCGGGGAAACTGTTTTTATGCTTCAGCCTTTGATCGTGCAATATGTGACGGATAGATTAGTCGATCAGATTCGAGCGGAGGTTTTGGAGACGGTTAAGACCCAAGGAATAGAAAGAATGCGGCTGTTGAAAACTCACAAATTGAGCATCAACATTGCTAAACGGAAAGGGGATAAAGGCGAACCAAGTCGCTCTATTTTAGCATTAGTAAAAAATCGGTTGCAAGTGTTGTTTGTGAAGACGACAGGCTTTGAAGAACCGCTAAATATCTTGAAAAAAGTAGCCTCTGATCTCGATGATAAATCGATTCTTGAGGTGGGATATGCTAGGGAGAATCTGGCGCAGATTATTTCTGAAATTCAGCGCTAAGAAAAAAGCGATCGCCCTTTGACAAAAGCGATCGCCCAATTTTCAACAAAAACAGAGTTCGAGAAAATTATTTGACAATGCCAAAAACCGATGCAGATTCAGCCCCTGTAATTTTGTCCAAAGCAGGCGATTTTTGAGCTTGGGCAATTTTGGGAACCAAAAGTTGATTCGCATAAATCCGAGGATTTTGTTGAGCAATTTGGATGTAAGATTGGCGGACTTCTGCGTTGACTGCGACAGTCTTGGCATCGTAGACTTGCATCGCCATGTTGGGATAAAAACCAATGCCGACAATCGGTATCAAAAAGCAAAATGCGATCGCCACTTCCCGAGGTTTAGCATCAATAAACGGTGCATCACCCGGCAAAACGCAACTATTACCGAAACAAACCGCTTCATCCAGATTGTTTCTTTGATTCTGCAGATTTAGATCCTCAAGGTCGCAAGCCGCTAGTGTCCCACAGTTGTAAAATAACTGTCGCAGCATCGAGAGCAAATAAATCGGCGTCAAAATCAGTCCTACTGCCGCCAGGAACACTGTCACCGCGCGGAAAGAACCGCTGTACATATCGCTAGTTGCGACGCCCACAAACACGGACAATTCGCTAGCAAAACCGCTCATTCCGGGGAGTGCCAAAGATGCCATCGCGCCTGCGGTAAACAAGGCAAACACTTTCGGCATGACTTTCCCAATCTCGCCCATCTCGTCCATGATCATTGTATGGGTGCGATCGTAAGTAACGCCAGCCAGGAAAAACAATACTGAGGCGATTAAACCGTGGGAAATCATTTGCAACAGCGCCCCGTTGATTCCCAAATCCGTGAAGGAAGCAATACCCAACAACACGAATCCCATGTGAGAAATCGACGAATTCGCTAAGCGGCGCTTCATGTTCGATTGGCCGAAGGAATTCAGCGCGCCGTAGATAATATTGACCACGCCGAGCACCGCCATAATCGGTGCAAAGTAAACGTGTGCTTGGGGAAGAAGTTCCAAATTCAGGCGAATCAGTCCGTATCCGCCCATTTTCAGCAATACGCCGGCCAGAATCATCGACACGGGAGAAGATGCTTCGCCGTGGGCATCAGGTAGCCAAGTGTGGAAGGGGAAAATCGCCAGTTTCACACCGAAGGCAATCAGCAATCCCGCATAAAGGAATAATTCTAAACCCAGTGGGTAGTCCTTCAAGCCTAGTTCTACCATGTCGAAGGTGGGAGTGCCTCCGCCGTAGAATGCCATTGCCAAGGCAGCTATCAAAATAAAGATGGAAGCGCCTGCGGTGTAAATCAAGAATTTGGTAGCTGCATAGCGACGGTTTTGTCCGCCCCAAATCGAGATTAACAGGTACACCGGAATTAGTTCTAGTTCCCAGACAATGAACAGCAGCATGATGTCTTGGGCGACGAAAACTCCTATTTGTGCGGAGTACATCACCAGCATCAGGAAGTAGAATAGTCGTGGCTTGCGATCGACTTCCCAGGCTGCAAAGATTGATAGCGTCGTCACCAATCCCGCCAACAGTACCAACGGCACTGACAGTCCGTCAACGGAAACAGACCAGTTGAGACCTAAAGAAGGTATCCAGGAATATTGCTCTACGATTTGGAAAGTAGAGATGCTTGGATCGTAATGAGTCCAAAACACCCAGCACATTAATACAAAATCTGCAATACCTACGCCTAGGGCATACCAGCGAATGGTTTTGCCGTCTGTATCGGGCAGAAAAGGGATGGCGAGGGAAGCTAGGAGGGGTAGGATGACAATTGCGGTCAGCCAAGGAAATTGATCCGCTATCATATTGAGAATAAATACTTAGTTGGAAGTTACCAAAATTATAATACTAAATTTAATTAAAACTTAAGATTTATTCATAAATATTTTTTATATCCCGATAAACGCGGACAAAAATATCACGAATTGCTACACACGTCAAGGGTTATTCGATTTTTGATTTTCGATTCAGGACTTACGAACAACAAAATATAGCGTTTTGTAGGCGCAATCTGCCTGTGGTGGCGCCTATTCTGGTAGAGGGTTGGTTAAAAGTGGAGTTTTTCATAGGGCGGAGTTGCTCTGACGGATAGTTCTGGTAGTTTCTCGATGGGATGGGGCGGGTTTATCTGATTTGTCGGTGGGTGTCATATATTTCGGTGAACCCGCCCCTTGCAAGCTCCAAGTAACGCCTGAGCATTCCATCAAAATTGATGCAACCCTTCAGGCATTCGCTAATGCTTGTGAATACGTGAATCAAACTGTGCCACCAACCCTGACAAATGAATTGGCGATGCAATCAGCAGGTATAAGCTGTTGTGCATTTAAATTGTATGTTGAGGGCGGGCAAGATGCCCACCCCACAAAAGTGAAAATTTATCTTACCCTGCAATTTAAATGCGGATTAGCTTATCACAATGTCAGAGAGATGTTTGGACTTTCGGCGCAGTTGGCAATCCATGCTATTAGACGGGTTTCTGGTAACAGAAAAACAGCTAAAAAAGATGGGAAGCCTGTTAACAACTTTGCTCCTACTAGCGTCACTTACGATACCCGTATCTTTTCTTTTAGGGAAAAAGATTGGACAGTAAGTTTGACTACTACTGGTGGTAGGGAACGGTTTGTACTGGCTATCGGAAACTACCAACTTGGATTGCTGAAAGGTCAAAACCCCAAGACTGCTACTTTGTGCAAACGCAAAATGGCAGTTACTATCTTAATATTCAGCTTGAATCTCAGCCAGCCGAGCCTCCACCCAGAAATCAAGTTTTGGGTTGTGACTTGGGTAGGACTGATATTGCAGTTACTTCTGATGGAGATACATTTAGCGGTAAACAAATTACCAAAGTTAGAAATCATTATGCCAAGTTGAGAGCAAATATCCAGCGAAAAGCCACGAAAGGCACGCGCAGCACTCGGCGTAGATGTCGAGAATTGTTGAAACGGTTGTCGGGCAAGGAAAAGCGCTTTCAGACTTTGGTAAATCACACTATCAGTCACCGTATCGTAACCAAGGCTAAGAACAAAAATCAAGTTATCGCTTTGGAAGATTTGACGGGAATTAGGGAACGCACAAATCAGCAGCCACGCTCGCAGAAAGAGCGGAGACTTAGTAATAGCTGGGCGTTCTTTCAGTTGCGTCAATTCCTCATCTACAAAGCTATAAAGCATAGCGTAAAGATTCTGTTTGTTGAGCCTAGATACACCAGCAAAATGTGCCACAAGTGCAATCACATTCATCCTGTAAAGGGTGAGTCTTATAGGAATGGCAAAAAGTTCGCTTGTGGTCATTGTGGATGGAAAGGTGATGCCGACTTAAACGGCAGTAAGAATATTGCTGCTATTGAGGCTTTCGTAAATAAGCCCTTATGTTCGAGATTGTTTTGCAAGGTGCAAGATAATTTCAGGGCTATTGAAAGCCCACACTGTAGCTGTACTCAGGTCCGTGCTGGGTAATTTACAGCACCATCTGATTGAGATTACTGCGAGGATTAAAAGTGCGATTTGCTTTGATTTTTTCATAGCATTCGCGTTCTACACTGCTAATTTCTTTCGGTGGCACGATCGCAATTTTGACCAACAAATCAGTCCGCTCGTTTTTCTTCGGTTTCGGCCATCCCTTGCCCCGCAACCGCAAAGACTGACCCGAACGAATCCCGGCTGGAAATTTCACAGTGATCATACCTTCAGGCGCCGGCACTTCAATTGAAGATCCCAACACCGCTTCGTCGGGAGTTATCGGCACTTCGCAGACCAAATTCTCTCCCTCAAACTGGAAGAAAGCGTGAGGCAAAACTTCTAATTTTAGGTACAAATCTCCCTGTTGCTTCGTGTACGGGTCAACTTGACCTTTGCCTTTTATCCGAATTTTGCTGCCGGTTTTCACTCCTGCTGGAATCGAAACTTCCCCCGTGGCGACTCGCTTAGAAGTTCCCCGAAATGCTTCCCCCAAAGTCAGGGAAATGGCGACCTCGGTGTCGAGAGAGCTTCCTGCGGTGCGATTTTCGTACCCCGCGAAATCTTCAAATCCGCCAAAACCTGTGGGCCCGCCGCTGGTGCTGCGGTAGTTGCTGTAATTCCACTTGGCGTTGCGGGCACTACCAGGACTACTACCTGCGCGACCTAACAAGGCATTGATAAATTCGTCAAAACTGCCGTACTCGCTGAAGTCAACCCCGCCAAAGTCTACATTCGTACTGCCCCCGCCCGGCCATCCGCCTGGAGTTGTGGCAGCTTGCTTCCAGTATTGACCGTATTGGTCGTATTTTTTGCGTTTTTCAGGGTCTGAGAGCACTTCGTAAGCTTCGTTTACTTCTTTAAAACGAGCTTCTGCTTCTTTGTTGCCGGGGTTCATGTCCGGGTGATATTTGCGGGCTAGTTTGCGGAAAGTTTTTTTAATTTCGTCAGAACTGGCAGTTTTGTTGAGTCCCAAAATAGCGTAATAGTCTTTAAAATCTGTTGCAGCCATTAAGCAATCCCCTCTTTATTAGTTGTTATTTGTTAGTTGTTAGTTGTTAGAAAGAATAAATCCCAAATTAGCCGCAGGATGGCGCATTAGTATAATGCCAGTAGCAGAAGTGCCTGCGGCATCTCATTCAAATTATAGGTTATCAAAGGTTTGGACTCGATCGAGTTCGGTTGTTGCTTGGCGTTCGATCGCAATTTCCGCACTCCCCTGCTGTTTAAGATTTTATAGCATTCGCCTCTCTCGTGCACAAGGGAGCCAGAGCAGCAGCCTCTAGAAATGCTTTTGGCATTCGACAGTAAAAACAATGCTTTCATCAATTAAGAACGTCCTTACCCTATCGGCCGTTGCTATACCTGTGAGCTTGGAGACTGTGAAACTCCTGTGGCGAAAACTTTTGGGGAGTTATGAGGCTTAGGGCTTTCGGGAGGCGGCAGCCCGATTGAGGTGAGGGGGGAAAGCTGCTGCTGTTGCGGGTGCGAGCCCAGGAGGGTTGACTTGCGCGGACGATCGATCTTTTTTTGGTCTTTTTTTCCGGGGCGCTGTGCGATGGCTACGCCCCGCCTTACGCCTACAAACTTTTCGATCGAAGCTCGATCGCCCACTCCAAATCTTAGGATCGCGAATTAAATAACTTACAATTTTAATTGTTATTGTGGGATGGGCGTCCCGCCCGTCCAAAAAGGACGG
>NZ_JAUBUY010000122.1:0-1311 GCF_036705565.1 Microcoleus sp. AT8-B5 | reverse complement strand
CAGGAACAAAGCGATGAATGATTGTGAATGCTGACACTTGAACAAATGCTGCTGCGTTTCGTCGATAAGGAGAGATCCGCAGCAAATGCGTTGTGTCAAAAGTTACATGCAACGTTCAGGTATTGCCGATGGTGGGGAATTTTATATTCGTCCGCCCGGAACTGCTGCCTGGCTTTTTGATAAAGTTTAATAATAAGAACTAAAGCTGGGCTTTATTCGTCGAGCCCCGAACCGCAGTACAGCAGAATTACCGCTGCTGATTGTTTCAATGTCAAGCCCCACTATTGGCAATACCAATGTTATGTGGCGTTTTGTCGTCTGCTTTCCAATTTTTCTTGAAATAGCTTTTTGTCCCAATCAATGAGTTTGTCTTGTAATTTTTGATTGGGATTTATTAGGTCTTTAAGTGAAACATTAAAAGGTTTGTCGGATTTATTTGTTTTTAAAAACTCGATTTGCTCAAAATATAAAGCTCCTATTTTGTTCCAGTCTCCAATTTTTAATCCATTTCCGACCGAAAGACAATCTTTTATTTGTAATTCACCAATTTTTGTAGTCTGCTTGGCTTTTCTTGCCATATTCTTTGTCGTAAACAATGCTCTGAAAAAGCCACGATGATAACGATATTCACCGCCAATGTCAAGGTATAATACATTAGAACTTAAGATTTGATTTTCTGTGGGTGTGTCAGTAAATACAAGGTCAGTTAGTATTATGGTGTTCTCTAAATAGTTGGGATGCTCATTGGTTTCAACGACAATTCCTGTTAAAGAATTATAGTCGTCAATTTTCAATGCTATAACGTCGCCCCTTTTATAAATTATCGGTCTCTCAACAATTTTTTTTCTTTTTAGTGGATTTGGTCTTGGCGTTTGAATTTTTTGTTTGAAATTAGAAATTGCGTTAATTCTTTTTTCAAGAAGCTTTTTATCGTCTGCCCAAAGTGTCAGCCATTTTAATTTAGTAGCGTCATTCAGTTTCTTGAAAGTATAATCTTCAACGTCGCCACACATCCATTGTCCATACGCAATTCCTGTCCAAATTTCTCCATAATATTCTGTATCACTTTGTGGCTTGTATTCCTTTTCAAGTTTAAGTCTGATTTCTTTAAGGGAAAGTCCCTTGTTATACAGTTCTTTAAACTCTACCCAAATGTCAGCAGTTGTGTCGTTCTGAAGTATTCCTGTCCCCCAAGCTCCCATAGTTAGAATGATGTTTGTTTAAAATGCCACATAACGTTAGGGTATTGCCGAAGGCGGGATATTTTATAACGTCCAGCCTGGCAACTAAAGTTAAATAGAAATACCAAAG
>NZ_JAUBUY010000081.1:0-19171 GCF_036705565.1 Microcoleus sp. AT8-B5 | reverse complement strand
CATTTTTTAACGTTATATGCTTGCTATGTAAGCATTATAACCTATTTTTATCGTATTTTATGTTTAAGTCCCGTTAGGGAGTCTACTGCTCTTAAATCCCCTATTTCACCTAACGCCCAAACTGCCATCTGTCGAACTTCATCCTGGTTATCTTGCAAAGCTTCAATGAGAGAGTAAGTTGCTCGTTTATCTTTGATCTGACCCAGAGCCTTTGCTGCACTGACTTTAGTTGCGTAATCCCAATTATTATGACAATCGTCTTTGAGAGTGGCAATTAGAACAGGCACAGCTCTAGCATCACCTAAATCTCCCAAAATTCTGGCTACCTCTTCTTTGGGATCGTAATAGAGAAATGGATCGTTATTCTGCTGGTTCAATCGCTCTGCATTCTGATGATTGAGTAATTGCAACCCTTGGATTAGAGGCTCCACAGTTCTTGGATCTTTAAATTCGATTAGGTCGTTGGAGAAATATGTAAAAAACCGACCACACAAAGAGCCTTGCTGAATAGCTTGTAGAGCAAATTCTATAATCTGAGAATTATATTTACGCCAAATTTGATATTCTTTTTCAGGGTGGCGAGAAATATAATCCCCTATGAAGTAAGTTCCTGCTTCATAACATTCTGCGATGGTTAGCATCATACTGGTTAAACTTGTATACTTTTCAAGTAAAGTTAACTCTCCTTCTTCAAGTCGCTGAAAAATTATCGGACAAAAATTTAGTATGTTATTAATTAAAACGCACCCCTTATCTTCCCATAAAATGTGATAAAAAATATTTAAATACTTAAAACTTTCCCAATAAGGCTTAATTATATCTACATCGGCTATGTTATCTGTTTGGATAGTTTGATGTGTGAAGATATCCTGGCCAAGCTCTGCAACGATTTCTTGTAGAGGTCTAAAAGTCCAACTATGAAATATCCAAGCTGTTTCCTTCCACTCATCTCCTTCTACTGCACCATTTCTCCACTGATAGAGTTCATAGAGTTCAGGAGAAAATTGGATTGGTAAATCTCTTACTAAGTTATCTATCTCATCTTTTGATAAGCCAGGGTATAGATACTCAATCAACCAGGGCTCGTGTCGCTCTATCCAGCTTAAGATTCGCTTTAAGGCGTCGGTTAATTCTGAAGTCATAACTTTCTTTCAAATGGAACCCACCGCCGCTCCTTCAAAGTTTTCCCGTTGTCACGCACCCTACGACTGATATCTTGCACAGAGTACGATCGCCCTCAATCAATCAATCAACTCCGCCTCTTCAAAAATCTGTCTAATCGTCAACTCCAAACCAGGCAGCAACTCATCCAAAATTAGTGTATTATCCGTATAAACTTGACTAGAACCATCGGTCAAAAAACTTTTAATTAAAATAGCCTCTGGATCTATCACCCAAACTCGCGGAACGCCCGCCGCCAAATAATCTTTCGCCTTCTCTTCAAATTCCTTCATACTTTGATCGGGCGATATAATCTCAATCACCAGTTCAGGAATTGCGGGACAAGCTTCATTTCGCCGCCAACTTTTCGGCAGACGTTCATAAGAAATGTACATTAAATCGGGAACAGGTGCCCAATCTTTATCCTGACGTTTTAACAAAATTGCCCATTCTGGAAGCACTCGCCCGCGTCCTTTACACCATACACGAATCAGGCGACACAAAGTAAACTGTAAAGTCGAATGAAAATATTTTGGAGACACTTTGGGGACTGCTTCACCATCTACAAACTCACAATATATATCTCCGTCGGGCAAAGCTAGAAATTCTGCTAAAGTGAGTTTGGTTCCGATGCCTACCATGACTCCCAGCCCTCTCGCTAATTAACTCCTATCATGTCCGATCGCTCACCCATAATACATTGGCCGGGGCGGGTTTGTGAGATTGTCCGTTTTTGGCAAATATTATTGGTGAACCCGCCCCTACGGAATCAGGGTAATCGACCAGACATGATATCAAATATCAATTATACAAAATTTCCCAACATTCCTAGAAGTACGATCGCCCTTCTCCCTCTACGCCAAAAGTGGAACAGGCATCCCGCCTGTGAATTTCTGTGAATTTCTGCGCCTCAGAAATCAAAATCCCAATTCCCCAAAAACCATAGCGGGGCCGGCTATCCAGCCCGCCCCGCATTCTCCAAAAGCCCCAAAACCATTCACTTCAACCAAGCAGGATGAGCCATCAAAGCTGCAAACGGCTGCACTCCCCGCAACTGATTCGACAGCGGCAAATGACCCCTAGGCGCGCTCAAATCCCAAATAAACTCTTGCGGGTATCGCGTCCAATTATTCCCCTTCTTCCAGCCAATTAGCGGCCACAATTTATCCCAATTCTTGCCCGAACTCAGCCAAATTTCCCGCTGCACCGAAAAGCCGAATTTGCCTTCGGAATGAACTTTCCACAGCGTATTAATTGTTTGCAAATCCGTTACCGGCAAGCTCTCAACTTGCGTAAAATACAGCCACTTTCTCACAGAAGCTGTTTCACCAGCCAATTCACAAAGCTTGTCTAAAGTCAAGCGATCGGCTTCTTGAAATTCCTGTAACGCCAATAATTGTTGCAGCGGAGTGTAATCAATGTTAGAGTCCGATCGCAGCGGCACAACCCCAGTCGGAAAATTCGCTTGCAAAAACTCCGTCGCTCTCGGAGAATTAGCACTGTAAAGAATTTGGTAAGCCTTACCCATTACCGCAGTCGGTGCCTCTGACTTGCGCTCTAATAAAAATTCCATCAATACATCCCAACCGGAATCTGCTATTTGTTGTTGCAGCAGTTGCAGTTGAGCTTTTTCCGAACCCGACCTCAACTGAGAGCGGAGTTCGGCTGTATCGGCCGCCGAGTCTAGAGGAGAAGTAGAAATCGAGTCAGTCATGAGAAACTATCAGCTATCAGCTATCAGCTATCAGCTATTAGCTGAAGCCCTGGTTTTCCCCCATTGTACAATGGTACTGACTCCGATTCACTTCTCTGTACTCGGATGCCTGCGCGCCACACCGCCTGGTTTAGCCGATCGCCCGATCGCACACTTTTCGCCAATGTCAGCAATCGCAAATAAGTCTACCATCTGAAATTTACGATCGATGCCATACCAAAGAGTTTTTTTGAACCTAGTCGTCCACGATTGAAACCCATGCAGGGAAGGAAGGCGGAAAAAAGTTTATGTCATATTCCGAGTCTTCCCACTCTTTGACCCAAAGCGGCACGGCGCCTGGGCTAGGAGTTGCAGAAAAGGTGCGTTCTTTGACTTCGATCGAGTGAAATAGCTGTTTTAAAGTATCTCCCCGATCCAAAGCTTCGCTGAGGATGTCGTCCAAGTCAGGATCGACCCGTTTGACACGGTTTTTGTCCTCCTCCAGCCACAGCAGTTTCAAAGACTTCAGATCCCTCGGACTGAGGATGCTCTTGTAGTACACGCGCTTAAGGGTTGCTACGGGCTCCAATGAACGTTCTATCCGGCGAATTTGCTGAACTCGCAGGTAGTGCCATTCCGCTAAACGCTTGCTTTCCGAAGGCGGGAGAGTACCCTTGCCCGCTGCGTGTTTGTAGTCGTATTTAATCAAGCTGCAAGCCATATTGGCTAGCAGGTGAATCAACTGTTTTTCTTTGGGTGTCGCCTGACGCCGTTCCTGGGTTCTTGTCAATACGCGCTGTCTGCGGGTAGTTTCGAGAGTATTTTCCATTGGGTTTTTACGAGATGAAATACGATTGTGCCAGATCCAAATCCCGAACATCAGAAGGTAAGGAAGTTGATAGGCGGGGAAACTCCACCAACAGACTCGCCTTACCTGTTTATTTTCCCATCCACCGTTCTCTGAAACTGATTACCACCCCTGGGATTAGGTAGACTGATCTTGGGATCGAGTTTTAACTACCTCGATCAGAGGCGGTTGGGACAACAAGCACCACAACTACAACCACAACCGCATCAGAGCGAACCACACTCCGGGCGCCAATTATTATTTCCTGCCTTTACCCGTTTTTACCTCTTCTTGGTCCCCATCCTCATTCGTTCCAGTGTAGTTAAAGTCAGGACGACTCTCCCAAGCCGTCAAACTACTGGCTGATGAAGGTTGTGTGGCGATCGCTGAAGCGCTGGCGCTGCCTGCCTGGAAAAAGCCGAAGCCAGCCGAGGCAATTACCCCTAATACTAAGATGCTGTTTTTCATGTTCGATGACCCTGATTTGCGTAGATTGACACTTTTTGGCTCACCCGATCTGTCAGAAATGGGTTGATGCAATAGCCCACTTGTCTTCTGATAAATCTGCCTGCCATAATCAATTCAGACAGGCACACCCGCTTGCGATCGGAAACGCCAGAAGTGACGTGTTACTAATGTCCACGATCATCCACCAACCCGAATCTTTTGGGTAGTGGAGCGAAAGCCATCAGGGCGTCGATCCATCAGGGAGTTATGCCATCAGGGTGCTAATCCATCGGGTAGTTAAGCCATCAGGGCGCATCTTCTACAATTAGCCACAGACTTAACTTTTAGAGTTGAGCGAGTGGTTAGCCAGTTTCTGACCACGCCTTTAAGAATTAAACTTTTTGTGGAGGCATCCTGAAAAGTTTGTTCTTAGGAATCCCCGAACGCGAAAGCCCGGGGAAAGTCAGCAGCATGGAATTCCATGCAATCTAAGTCAACTAAAAAAACGCAGATTAACGATATCTCCCACTCAAGCAGTCCTCAGCCAAACGCTGGGGTTTTTTATTGGCAGCCATTGCTCTGTCTTTTCCTCCAGCATTCGGCAAGCGCAACTGAAGGCAGAAGGTTGACGGCGCTGTGGTTATGAGTTTCCCTGCCAACATCATACCACCGGGTTAATTTTAAAGTATTATTGTAAAAAAAATGTGAAAAAAACGGCGTTTTAGCGTTTTCAATCCGATCGAGTCAAAATTCATCAATTATGTGAACGAGTGTAAAAAATCAAGTGGCGGGGTACAATTGCGCCGATCATAGGATTTGGGGCGAACGCTTGCAAAGATACGGTAAAGATTGACGAGAAGAAAGCTGACCTAGTAGACAATAGAGAAAGAAGAACAAAAAATTTTCCACCATAGTAAGGCCGATAAAAAAAAAACAATCCAAATGCAACAGGCAAACTCCAAACCCTTATTGAATAAGTCATTGCCCAATCTAAAATCTAAAATCTAAAATCTAAAATGGTATCAGCGGGCCATAACTCCAATTTGTAACCTTTCGATCGCACAGCATAGGGGCGTAAAATCTTGATGAATTCCCAGATGACAGCATCCGTCAACTCAACGTACCAATATCAAGTTGGAGGCTATTTGCCTGCCGGTGCGCCCACCTATGTCAGGCGATCGGCAGACAGCGAGCTCTACGAAGGACTCAAAGCCGGAGACTTCTGCTACGTGTTGAGTTCGCCACAAATGGGAAAGTCCAGCCTGCTAGTGCAAACGGCCAAAAGGTTGCAAGCCGAAGGTACAGTTTTTGCCGCCATCAACTTGAGAAGCATCAGCAGCCCAGATATCTCCCCCCAAAAGTGGTATGGCGGAATCATGTACCGCATGGCAAGCAGTTTACACATCACAAACAGGTTTGATGCCATCAAGTGGTGGAACGATCGCGAACTGCTGCCGCCGGTGCAGCGATTGGAGATATTTATCGAAAAAGTTTTGCTCAAGTCACTTCAGCAAAATCTGGTAATTTTTCTAGATGACATTGACAGCATCAGCCGCCTAAATTTTAGTACCAAGGATTTTTTTGCTTTGATCCGGGCTTGTTACTCCAAGCGGGCAGAGCAACCGGAATACGATCGCCTGACTTTTGCTGTTATGGGAGTAGCAGCCCCCTCAGAATTGATCCGAGATCCAAGATGCAACCCTTTTAATGTTGGACGGCAAATTCATTTAAGTCGATTCCAACTGCAGGAAAGTTTGCCGCTAGCAAAAGGATTAGCCCTGAAAGCTTTTCGCCCCCAAAAAGTCCTCCAAGAAATATTAGCTTGGACGGGCGGGCAACCGTTTCTAACTCAAAAAGTTTGCCACTTGGTACTTGAATACGGGCCTTTTATTGGCAGAAATTCGGAAGCTCAGCAGGTTGAAAAACTGGTCAAACACAGAATTATTAAAAATTGGGAAGAAGAAGACGAACCCCAACATTTGATACCTATACGCGATCGCATTTTCCATAACCACTGCGACCTCACGCGGCTGTTAACGCTGTACCAGCAAGCTTTGCAACCGCCCAAGGCAACAAAACCGGGAGAATCCCAGGGAGTACCAGCAGATTACTCTCCCGAAAAACTCGAATTGCAACTGTCAGGACTGGTTGTTAAATTTGAGGGTAAATTAATAGTTTCCAACCTAATTTATCAGTCAGTTTTTAATCAGTTCTGGGTGGAAAAAGAGCTGGGAAAATTGGCTCCTTACCGCTTGGCCCTAGCAGCATGGCTGGCTTCAGACCGCGAAGATGAATCACTGTTATTGACAGGGGAAAGTTTGCAGTCAGCTTTGGATTGGGCGGAGGACAAACAATTAAGCCAAGAACACTATTGGTTCTTGAATCCCGATCGAACTTTTGGGGAAAAACCCACAGTCGTTGTCGCACAAGTTGCAGACAGCAGCATAGACACAGATGCAGACAGCCCCATCCTCACCCCGCCCTCAGATAGTATTCCAACTGGCAGCAACGAACAGAGATTGTACGATCACATCGTCTCCTGCGTGGAAACAGAATCCCCCGCACAGGTGATCGAGCGGTTCCGAAAGCTATTTATCGACGGCATGGGCTATCCCGATCGAGAGATTGAAGCAACTTTGTATAGTATAGTCTCCGTCAAGCGATCGGATCAGGACTTTAAATATCTGCTCCACCGCTGCTGCTACATCCCCATCAACCGCTGGCAATTGCAATCACAAAATCAGTTCGCGATCGCCAAGTTGGTATCTTTATTTAAGCAGACTTCTCCCCGATTCGGGATGGAATTTTACATAGTCAAGCGCTTACAAGAACAAATAAAATTTTTTAATAAAAGTGAAGAATTCCAGACTATAGAGCGCTTAGTAAAAGCCTTAGATAGAGATGCGGAACAGCAGCAACAAGATACAGATTTTCCTTTGGGCGAATTGATATGTCGGTATCCTTATTTGTACGGCTATTCTCTACTGAGCAAGGACAGCATTGAGGAAGACCAACAAACCATCCAAAAACTGGCATTTCAAAGACAGCGACAATTTGAAACACATTTGTCTAAATATTTGAATTATATGGTTGAGCCGAGAAATACAGAAATAGGAATTGTACAGCGAGCGGCTAATCCCACACTTTTGAACGATGCAGAACTGCACTTAGCGGTCAGGGAATTTGCCGGAAAAGTAGCAGGCGATCGCAGCTACAAAGAAGCGGCTCAATTTTTCCTGAGAGATTCCAGAAAAACTCCATCTTACGCCTCATTTAAAGTGGATTTATATGAATATTTAATATCGTCGGTAGAACCAGAATACGGGGGGCGTCAATTTAATGACCGTTTGTACAAACAAATCAAAAATACATTGCGAGAAAATGACTCGGTGAAATTCAATAATCCATTGTTAGTTCGTACTTGCCACCAGTTGTTCAACTTCTTAGTAGTGGAAAATTCTCAACATCCCAGCCACTACGTTTTTTACGATTTGGTGTACAACCTCGGCGCCAGCAGGACAATGGGTTTACTCATGAAACTTGTACTGCTTTCGGGCAAAGTCAAACCTGAGTTGGAAAAGCGATTTTCTATTTTGTTTAATCACTATGAAGGTAAAGCTTCTAATGAAATTATGTGGTTTGTCAAATCATTGGAAAATTTCAATGTGGCTTTGGTTGTGAATTTTGGTAAGACGGATTTGTCTTTGGTTAAACAGCAGCTTATTTTGGCTTAAGAATAACAAAATCGCTCGAACAGGGTTATATAATAGTATTAATTAAAAAAAATCCAGAACCAACAAATGAAAGCCTTTGAAGTCACAGGAACGATCGACGAAAAAGGTCAATCGATTTTAGATTTTAGATTTTAGATTTTAGATTTTAGCATTGACTTGCGCGAGATAAATACGTTCGGCAAGTTTCATCGGATACAGGTTGTTTATTTCACCGGTCCTGAGTCTGCTTTCGGAATGAATCCGGGGGCTTGTATCCTGGATGCTTTCGGTCAATTATTGCTCGATCGACCTTTAACCGCAGAAACTCCCGGCCGCGTGCGAATCATCGTTCTTCTTCCCGAACCTACAGATGAAGCTGAAGACGACCCCGACGATACTCCAGTTGCAGAAGTAAAAGCTAGTCTCAAAAGGGCATTCCAGGAAGCTAAAACCCGACAGCGAATACCTCTTTCTCAAATGTGGGAGGGCATCGATCGATTTTAGATTTTAGATTTTAGATTTTAGATTTTAGATTTTAGATTTTAGATTTTAGATTTTAGATTTTAGACGATCACACGCTCAATCAAGTTCAATAGCCGTCGATCGTACTTTTGTTAACCATTTACTCAAAATCCGATCAAACTCACATCTTGCACTATTCTCAAGGACGGGCAAGATGCCCGTTCCACAAAAAGTAGATTTTCTTGTGGAACAGGCCGGAAAGCCTGTTCCTAAAAGGCTAATTGAGAATGGTGCAAGATGTCAGATCGAACAGATATCAGCCTCAACGAAATCCGCAGCATCATCGCAGAGTTTGACGAAAACGAATAGCGGTGTATTATTAATTCTATGATTAGCTATCTCAAAGGCACAGTAGCCGATATCGCCAAAGGCAGCAACCGCGTCATATTGACTCTGGAAGTCAATCACATCGGCTATGAAATCCAAATTTTGCCCCGCGTGACCGGTCAATTGCCAGCATCCGGCGAAGTCGCCCAAATTTTTACCCACCAGCAAGTTAAGGAAGACCAAATCGTATTGTACGGTTTTGGCAGCGCGGCAGAACGCGATTTGTTTCGGCAGTTGACGAGTGTCAGCGGTGTGGGTGCTCAACTGGCGATCGCACTTCTTGATACTTTAGGATTGCAAGATTTAGTCCAGGCGATCGTCGGCGGTAACACCCGCATCCTCGCCAAAACACCGGGCGTCGGTACAAAAACCGCAGAACGTCTCGCCCTGGAACTCAAAAGCAAACTCTCGGAATGGCGCCAGCAAGCAGGTTTGACAGCTTCAGTCGCGGCCGGAGTCCCCCCAGCTATTCAAGAAGAAGTCGAGATGATCCTGCTGGCGATGGGATACACTGGGGCTGAAGTCTTGCAAGCGCTGCAAACCCTCAGTCAAGACAGCACTTTGTCCGCCAAAGGTGATGCGGAGGATTGGATACGTGAGGCGATCGCCTATTTGAGCCGATAATTGCCTACAATGATAATCCCCTACAATATCTAGCCGCCGGGAATAAAAACCCTGGACGGGCGGGACGCCCATCCCACAATTTTTTTTCCTGTGGGATGGGCGTCCCGCCCGTCCTAAGTATGTTTGCAATTCAAGTCTATTCTGCTCAAAAAACAAACCCATCCTTAGCAAAAATTTTATCGTTATTATGCTTCCCCTGTGATAACATAGGAGATTGTGACAATCGTACAAAAAAAACTAAAATCAATTCATGGCTCTTACACAACAGCGCAAACAAGAAATCATGGGCGACTTCCAAACCCATGAAACCGATACCGGTTCAGCAGATGTCCAAGTCGCCATGCTGACCGATCGCATCACCAAACTCAGCGCCCACCTGAAAATCAACCAAAAAGACTTCGCCTCCCGGCGCGGTTTGATGATGATGATCAGCCGCCGCAAGCGCCTGCTGGCATACATCCAAAAGCAAAATGCCGATCGCTACAAAGCATTGATTGCCCGTCTAGGCATTCGCGGCTAAACACCAAAGCCAAAATTTGCGACAATATTCTTTAATCTTGGACAAACACCAAGACTTATTGAAAAATGTTCGAGATTTCAGGTCAGAGATAAAATATGTCCTCCGAACCACCCCGCAAGCGCTTGCCCTTTGAACCGGCAACAAATCGTAAAAAAACGCCTAAAAAGCCCCCAGAACCCCAAGCAAGCATAGCCTTAGAGTCGGATTCTGCCGACAAGCAGCCGAAAGCTAACAAAACCGGAAAACAGGCGCAATCCATCCCAGAAGTAGTCAGCCAACGCATGATATCTCGCATAGCGGTATTCTGCGGCATACCGACAATCCTGGGAATTTCCACATTTTTTGTCAGCTATTTGATAGTCAGCAAAGGCTTGTTTGATTTGCCCAACACAGCAGTATTGCTGGTAAGCATGGGCTGTTTTGGTCTAGGCGTTCTGGGATTAAGCTACGGAGTCCTCTCAGCTTCCTGGGATGAAGAAGTTTCAGGAAGCACTCTGGGGTGGGAAGAATTTAATACCAATTTTGGACGGATGCGAGAAGCGTGGCGCGCCGCGAAGCCAAAAAGTTAGTCATTAGTTATTAGTTATTAGTCATTAGTCATTAGCTAACAACTAAAATGTTAACCATCTAGAATTTGTTTTTGGGGAGGGAACAAGAACCCGCCCCACAACAATGCTAATAATACTGATATAAATAGATTCTCGATCGCCATTGCATCTATTTTCTCAGTGCATCAGAGTCATCATCCGTTTCTAGCCCAACTAAACAGGCAAAAAAAATATGATTATAGTAATGAAAGCCGGCACTCCAGAAGCCGAGATCGATCGCATCGACGAAGAGCTCCGCACTAGCTGGGGTTTGATACCAGAAAAAATCGTCGGCCGTTACAAAACCGTGATGGGTTTGGTGGGCGACACAGTTGAGCTCGAACCGATGCAACTGCGCGAAATGAGCACCTGGATTGAAGAAGTTCTGCGCGTGGAAAAACCCTACAAACGCGCTTCTCTGGAATATCGCCAAGGAGAACCCAGCGAAGTAACGGTTGCTACTCCTTTAGGAACTGTAACGATCGGCTTGCATCACCCGATCGCGATCGTAGCAGGCCCTTGCTCAGTCGAAAACGAAGAAATGATTGTCGAAACGGCAATGCGCGTCAAAGCTGCTGGAGCTCATTTTCTCCGTGGTGGCGCGTACAAACCGAGAACTTCCCCCTATGCTTTCCAAGGCCACGGCGAGAGTGCTTTGGGATTGCTAGCTGCGGCGCGGGAAGCTAGCGGTTTGGGAATTATTACGGAAGTTATGGATGCGGCGGACTTAAGTGCGATCGTGGAAGTAGCCGACGTGGTACAAGTCGGGGCGAGAAATATGCAGAATTTCTCACTGTTGAAGAAAGTCGGAGCTCAAGACAAACCCGTTTTGCTGAAGCGCGGCATCTCCGCCACCATTGAAGAATGGTTGATGGCTGCGGAGTATATCATGGCTTCTGGCAATCCGAACGTGATTTTGTGCGAGCGCGGAATTCGCGGGTATGACAGGCAATATACACGCAATACCCTCGATTTGTCGGCAGTACCAGTATTGCGGACTCTGACTCACTTACCGGTTATGGTTGACCCCAGTCACGGCACCGGTTGGGCGCAGTTTGTACCTTCGATGGCGTTTGCTTCGATCGCCTCTGGTACAGATTCGCTGATGATTGAAGTGCACCCGAATCCCAAAAAAGCTTTGTCTGACGGGCCGCAATCTTTAACACCGGATCAGTTCGACAAGTTGATGGAAGAATTGGCGGTGATTGGTAAAGTCATGGGACGTTGGCCGCAGCCGGTGCCTGTTTTGGCATAGAAACACCAGTAATAAGTAGGTTATCGCCAAAAAAACCATAGTATTCACAAGGTACTATGGTTTTTTTGCGCTTACCCGTTACTCATTGAATTAGCGAGCACTTTGATTTAAGATTGTTTCAATTTGATTTTTTACTTGTTCGAGTTCTCGACGTTTGTCAGCCAGCCACACTTTTTGGGACTCGCATTCTGCTTGATTTTGGCGATCGCGCTTTTCCTGCTGTTCTAATAAATTTTCCCACAGCGAGATCGCTTTTGACATCGCATCGCTATTCGCATCAGCGCGATCGTTAAATACTGCAATAACTCTTTCTTGTACCTTCTCAAAAATAGACTCTGCCGATTCACCAAATTTCTCAAAGCCTAATTCACAAACTTTTTCCTTAATCTGGTTATGAATTCCATCAACATCTAGCATTCCCAATCCAAATGCACCACCTCCACCAGCAGCTAAGGCACCCAAAATAATTGGAATAATACCAACTCCTCCAAACAGCAATCCCGCCGCTACTAATCCACCAAGGCCTAAACCGCCAAGATAACCTCCAGGACCTCCAATATCTGAGATCGATGAAGCGATACCGCTTCCACCGATCCCAATTCCGCCCAGATCACCTGCGATCGCCAAATTATTAAATTGACTGACAAGGTTACTACTCAGTTGCTTATCGAAATTTTGAAACTCCAGCCGAATTGCATAAATATCTTCATTGATTTGGTTATTTAAAACAGCCACATTTTGTTGTAAAATTGCTTTGACTTTTTGACTTGCCCAATCTTCTATTTCTTTGGTCATGTCTAGGACAAATTGATTAGAATAATCTTTAATCAATTTGTTTTGACTCCAAATATGGTTATGTCCGGAAGTCCAGCGATGACTTTTTGATCCCAAACGTTGTCCCAATCCTTCCGCCCATTTATGCCAAGATTCAATAGCTTCTTCTAAAGACTGCTCCATCAATTCATTAGCTAAAAATCTAATTTTAACCTCGCGACCGCTTACTTCCGCCATTTGTTCAAATATTTTCTGCTTATCTCCTTGATCAACTGTCAATTTTCCCTCTAACATTTCCTCCCATTGATTCAATTCCTCACAACCAGTGTCAATAATTTGCTTAATTCCGGCGGCGGACTGCCGAAGTGCGATCGCCCCCCGTTCAACAGTCAGAAATTTCTCAATCGAATCAGTAAAACCCTGAAAAGATTTTAGATAATCATCATTTTCATTTCCTTCTAAAATCGCCTCCAATGCAGATTGAGCAGAAATAAAATGAATCCGGTTTTCACCAGCAATCAAATTTTGACTCTTAACAATCGTTTCTACCCTTTTTCGTACCTGCTGGCGACTCTCTTCCCGCCGCAGCAAATCGAAAAAATTAACTACCATAAAAATATTACCCGCGCCTTCGTTATTGCCATAATTGAGTTCTTTTTTCAAGTACAAAAGCAGTTCCCGCTCTTTCTCCGTTAAAGCATTTTGAGCATGAGTTAAGAAAATAACCGCATCAGTTGTTTTGAGAACCTGTTGGGTGACTAATGTGCGTTCGGCTTGTTCGTTCAACCCAGGAGAATCAATAATTTCTACCCCATTGCGGCACAACTCTAAGTCGGGATGTTCAAAAACGATTTCGGCAATTTCCGACTTGGCAATTTCTTCATCGGCATAAGAACCATAAGCGGCTTCTTCCGAAATCGAAGCTTTCTCTTGATATTGTGCAGGTGGAATTTCTTCCTCTCGTCCATTTTTGTAGCGACAAATAACCCGGCGCTGTGAACCATATTTCAAAATGGTCACATTACCGCTACAGGGAATATCGCGCACTGGTTGGATTTCCTCACCGAGTAAAGCATTTAGTAAGGTTGATTTACCTTTACTAAATTCGCCGACAACAGCAACGCGAAAACATGGAGATTGCAATCTTTGAGATACTTTCGTTACTTCTTCTGCTAAAGTAGGAGATAGCACGTTGCGATCGCTTCCATCTTGCAGAGTTAAACATAGTTTTCCACAAACAGCATCCAGTTGTTGTCGGTACAGTTGAAATTTTTTCAACTCTTGATAGGACGAAACTGACTGTTTTTGATTTGTTTTGTGTTTCGGTTTTGCTGGTAAATGTCCGATAATGTGACTGGCAGCACGGACAAACATAGAATCGAGAGATTGAAATTGCGCTGGATCTAGTAACGAGTGGAGTTCTGTTAAAGCTGCTGTATCGCTTATTGCTTGACTGCTAAAACTGGCTTCCAAAACAGTCAAAAATCGCCCAGCGATTCCGAGTTTGTTGGCGACAATCGTCAAATACTCTTTTTCGCGTTTATCTATTGTCCCATCTGCCGCCGACATTTGATACCCAAAACTAATCAGCAGCAGTTTTTCCTCCTCAGAAAAACACGCTGTCAGCGCCAGCAACGCGGTCAATTTCTTGTAAACTTGCTGTTCCCGCACGCTCTTAACCATCGGCATTACCAATGGGCGCAAATTGTTGTTAGCGGGAATAAGTTCCGTAAAAGTTGTCCGCAATCGCTGCGTTTCCTCAGCACTTACCGTACCGTCGGCATGAATGACTCCCAGCAACACCGTTATCAGCCCCGCCAGGAAAAGCACAGGCGGAGTAATATCCTCTTTTCGGAGGCTTTGCCCTGTCAGTCGGGAAATAAGCTCAACCGTTTGTGAACTAATTAGTGAAGTGTCCATTTTCGGCGTCTATTTATAATTTTTTTTATTTAATCTATCATAAGAGATAAGTTATTCTTTGGTATGCTACCGGGGTAAAAAGTAATGATGAACTTTGTATTTCCCGCAGCGGTACAGGCTGCGATCGAGGCTGGCAAGTATGTACAAGTTTTTACATCTGCCGGAGTGCCGATCGGCATGGCGAGAGATGCAGCAACGGGAGAGTTTGCGGCCCACGCCGTTGGCGCGGTGGTCAACAACAGCCCCCTATCGCCGTTAGTGTCTCCCGTGCAGCTTGCAATGGGAGGCTTGCAGATGTACCAAAACCACATGGGCTTTCAAGCCGTCCAAACCAGTTTGGGCGTGCTGCAAGCGACAACAGCCGTCATTGGTGTGGGAGTTGCGGCTGGGGTAGCCTTGTCGGCGGTGAATTTGCACCAGACTTTGAAACTAAAAAAAGCAGTAGAAAGGCTGGAAGTTAAAGTAGAAAATGGTTTCATCAATTTAGAACAACTTTTGAAAGGCCAAGGCGCCGAAATTAAGCAATTAATTTCCGAAGTGGTTGCAGATATAAAATTTGAGAACCATCGCCTAGTCTTAGTGCGGGCTTACGGGTTATTTAATCAAGCAATTCAACGAATGCGATCGGCTTTGCAACTGCAAGATATTAATCGCCGCAATGCTGAAATTGATGCAGCGCGAGGGATGTTGTTTGAGGCTTTAGCTGATTACAGAAATCCGCAGTTGTTGTCAGAAACCTGTGCGGCGGGACAGTTGCGGCGGTTAGAGTGCAGTTGGACGATCGAACAAAGTATTATTGCGACTTATCAGGTGCAAAATGAGTATGGGGCTGCGGGCGATCGTATTTCTCAACTTCAACAACAAATCCGTCAAGATAGCCTCGGTATTATACACTGTTGTGACTCAGACGAAGAGCTTGACTTTCTTTTTCCTGAAATTACGTGCATTCACGATCGCGATTTAGTTTTATTAGAGACTTGGCAAAATCAGATTGAATGGATGAAAGCTTTACCGCCAAGTGAATTAAAACAGTTGCAAAGTGCTGATTTTAGTAAATCTGACTCTGCTGTTAAGGTGGAGAAAAACTCAGCCGCAACAGCTTTAGCAATCCCAGAGGAACAGTTATTTTATGAAAATTTGAAGCCGAAGTCTCATTTTTACGCGCTTCGCACTCAACTGGAATGGATGCTCGATCGGCAGCGACGTGAAGAGTATGAAGATTATATCATTGAACAAGGGGAACTAGGGGGTCATACAAGTTTAGTATCGTCGAATTTGGAAAAAGCCTCTGATTTGGCTGTGGCTAATCTATTTTGGTACTTCAAAGTCCGGGATGAATCCGAAGAGGAATTAGAATTAGATTCTGATGAAACTACGAATAATACTGCTACTGCTACCGTTGTTGCAGAATCTTTCCCAAGCGATAAGGTTAAGCAGCAAATTTATGAAAAACTCAAAGCCGTTGTTGCCAAGCAACTAGAATTTGAGGCAAGTAAAGTCACCATAAACGCTAATTTTGCCAAGGATTTAGGAGCCGATTCTCTCGATGCAGTAGAGCTAATTATGGCCATTGAGGAGGAATTCGACATTGAAATTCCCGATGAAGCTGCGGAGAACATAGAAACAGTTCAACAGGCTGTTGATTACATTTACAAAAAAGTTGCTGTTTAAAAAGCAAAGACAGTAACCAAGTTCAAATTCCTTAAACAGAAGAAAGCACTAGAAAGACTTCAAGCTTTCATGTAATACCAACTCACCAGAGCGATCGGTGTAAGGACACGGCCAAAGCCCATGTCCCTACCAAAAATTGTACGACCAATGTCATTTTCATTATTACAACAAACATCAAAAAAAATGAAGTCTAAATCAGTTACCCAAATCAGCGGAATTCCCGGTCAATTAGTCGGTGCAGTTCCCGTCCGAACCAGCGGTACAGGAACTCTTAAAATTGTTGGGGACACCTTACAAGGAAATTTCACTTCATTTTTTGGGTTAGAAATCAAAGAAATTGTCATTCCCATTCAAAATGTCAAAGCAGTTGAAATAGGGGAAGGCTGTACTTGGTGGCTGCTCGGACTCGGAATTCTAACCCTCGGCTTATTCTTCATTGGTATTATCTTCATTGTGTTGGCTTTTGTTGTAAAACAGCGTTATATTGCCATTTACACGAGTAGTAGTAATCTCATTCTGTTTTGTACAAAAAATGATAAAGTCAACCAGTTTCGTAACGAAATTATAGAAGCTTGTCGTCCCAAACCGAGCTATATGCCCCGACATTCTCAGTCTCCCCCACCACCGCCTTCTTTGCCAAATAGATTCATACTTAGCTAAATTTACCAGGTCGATCGCTATTTCTACCAAAGTGCGATCGCTCTTCTTTTGAGGAAAGCACAAAGCGCGGTAAAAACAAAAAACTTAGGGACATACAGTTTAAGGAGTAAAAATCTAATGCAACTAATTTTGGCAGAATTTTGTGGACGCTGGGGCTGTTCTTGGTGGGAGAAAATTATCACCATCATCTTGGTTAGTCTGAAGGGTAAGGGAGTTGTACTATTGCTGGGATTATTGCTGATTCCCATATTTTTGGTTGTGCTAATATTGCTAGTAGGCTTGATGCCAGCTTTTGAATTTATTGCTAGTTTTGGGAGAGACAAACAAGAACTCCAAAACCCAAACAATTCTCAGGAACAAGACCAAAGCATTTTATCAGCAGGAGCTAAGTTTGTCGGTCGTAGAGGAGCTAAATTTTTGGGTCGTAAATTGAAAGAAGTAAACAAACAGGAAGATGTCAATTCTCATGAACAAGACCAAACGATTGTATCAGCAGGGGCTAAGTTTTTAGATCGTAAAACAGCTAAATTTTTGGGTCGTAATGGGGAAAAAAAGTGATTTAATCCCACCAGTAAACCACAACAGGCGGCGGATTTTCATAACCCCCATAACCAATAAACACAGATGCCCGATCGCGATCCATCACTTGCACATCATCCGCCATCCAAGTCTTCCCAAAATCAACCAGCGGGTAAACGCAATCATCATCCCTACTCCAAATATAAAGCGTATCAGCGTGCCAGCGATCGTCCAAATCTCGCAGCAATAAACCCAAATTACTGTAAAGCCTACCGCTATTTTCATCCTCCGCAATCAGCGGCAGCATCATAAAATTCAGCCACAAATCTCTGTTCTGATATAGATCGGTTAAAATCGGTTCCGGGTCGAAATTATTCCAGCGTCCATTTTGCATCATCAGCGCTTCCATCAACTGCTGCGGCGTACATTCTCCGACAGCTAGCGACAAATCCACGCGCGGTGCAGGTGCATTTTGTCGAAATTTTTTATTTCTACCGCCTCGCCTTTCAACAAGCGTTTGGCGGCGTTGATGGCGCGGTTGAGCTTCAAAAACCCACGCCCCCCGCGAGTAACTTTTGGGAGTACCAACAGCGGGCAATGGTTCGGGAATTTCGTTAAATCCTGCCAGCAAGCGCTGATATCCGTCTGCTTCATCAAATGTCACCCAGTGCGATCGCCACACGCACTCCAAAACAAAACCAATTGTAACGCAAGGAGTGCGATCGCAGTCCATCAGGGCGATCGACCAATCATCGCTATCTTCAAACCGAGACAGCCACTGCGAAGCCGCCTCCCATTTAGGCAGCAAGTCTCCTTCTGGAGATTTCCGCATTTCCTTCATAAGCCGCACTCTGTCTGACGGAGTGAACATTTTAGGTTAGCCGCGAAGTTGAATAGTTCATTTGTAGCACAATTATTTAATCCAAACCATCAAAGCTCGATCGGGGTGATTGTCAGAATTAAAAAGTGCGATCGAGTCTGTAGGGTGCACACTGCGCACAAAGCCTCTACCAATAGCGGATCAAACCATTTTTTTGGGCAAATTTTTAAATTTATAGTCATTTCAAATAAATGTGAGACAAATGCAAGATGATGTAAAATCCAGAAAAATTGTTAACTCGGAGCCGAAAAATGGCAGACAGTCTAGATTTAAGAAAAAGAGTAGTGGATTATGTGGAAAATGGAGGGGGTATAACCAAAGCCGCCGCCCTGTTTAAAGTAGGAAGAGCAACAATATACAGATGGCTAGGGAGGGAAGACCTTCGAGCCACTAAGGTATAACACCGTGAGCGAAAGATAGACTGGGAAATGCTCAGAAAAGATGTAGAAGAAAATCCCGAAGCAAGATTAATAGAAAGAGCAAGGAAATTCGGGGTGAGAGCGAGTGCCATATGCTATGCCTTAAAGAAAATGAAAATTACGAGAAAAAAAAAAGAATTTCGTTATAGAGAAAGGAATAGAGAAGAAAGAATACAATACTACCAAACACTGAGAAATTTAATTAAAGCTCATGGGAGTAAAAGCCTTGTATTTATTGATGAGTCAGGGTTTGAAGAGTTTCATGCTTGTGTTTATGCGTGGTCAAAAAAAGGGAGAAAAGTATATGGGGAGAGACAAGGAAAACGCGGAAAAAGAGAAAATTTAGTAGCAGGAAGAAGAAAAGGAAACAAGGACTTGATTGCACCTATGGTCTTTACAGTCCGCTTTAATGCAGAAAGTTTTGAAGGGTGGTTAGCTTTATATTTATTGCCATCTTTAACAATACCATCAATATTAATCATGGATAATGCACCGATTCATCGTAAGACAGCAATTAGGCTCCTGGTGGAGGAGGCAGGTCATCAGATAATATTGTTACCAAAATACTCTCCTGACTTAAATGATATTGAGCATGATTTTAGTGCATTAAAGAGAGCTAAAATGTATGCGTC
>NZ_JAUBUY010000006.1:0-201940 GCF_036705565.1 Microcoleus sp. AT8-B5 | reverse complement strand
CGGGACGCCCATCCCACTTTCAAGAGTGGAAGTTATTTAATTCTCATTCCTTAGTTCGGAGGAACTATCGGATCGTCCTCTCCAGAACTGCATTTTGTTCTGCGCTCAGCTTGGGAAATTTTCATCAAGGGATAACTACCAATGGCTGATACTAAACTTGCCTCTATATTGGCAATGATTTCTCCCGCAGCATTGGGAACCCCCATTACTAATAATGTCAGGGGGGTAGATGAAACTATAGGTATCACAGCTCGTTTCTCCGTCAAAGAAAGGGATAAGGGAGAAGCTAGTTGGCCAACTGCGCTCTATTATTAACCAGGGGGTAGGGAGACAATTATGCAAAATTTTCAGAAAAAATTTCCCCTCATCAAGCTGCAAACCTTCTCAGTGCTTGCTTTACGGATTATTAAATTTTCTGTAAATCTTACATTGAGACGCAATTAAATCCTAGGCAGAGTACATCTCTGAGGTAAAATTAAGTCTAATCCTTTAATTGCTCAGGCATAGTCTCATGCCAATTCCCAAACTCAGTGAAGCGACGATCCAGCACAATACCTCTGCCGCCTCCCTCAAGCGCGGTGAAACTTACTATTTAGCGGGTAATGTTACTAGCGCTGTCCTGCGTGGCAATTATCGTGCAAGCAATAGTGGAGGGTTCTGCTGTGCAACCTTACCGTATTACGATAAACTTTGATGACGCTAATGTGGCATCATCAAATTGCACTTGTGCTTACGATCGCGTTGGGTGGTGTAAACATATTGTTTCTACCATGTTATTATGTCTGCGACAACCACAAATAATTGAGCAGCGCCCCACACTGGAACAATTACTCGATCGCCTCAACGATGTACAAACCCAGCAATTAATACAACATTTAGTAGAAAAAGAACCCTCACTCATCGATCCGATCGAACGATACGTTAACTTAATTGCTATTCCTACGCCTCCACAGCCACCTACTAAAACACCCCGCCGTACATCCATTAATCCGGCTCCTTTTCGACAACAAGTACGACAAATTTTGCGAAATGCTGTGCGTTATTTCGACGAGGGATGGGGGGAAGAAGACCCCATTACAGAAGAAGTTTTAGATGTGATTCAGCAAGCACAGGAATTGATTGCAGAGGGAGATGGTAACAACGCCTTAGTAATTTTACAAGCCATCACCGAAGCTTGCGTTAAAGATTGGGATGACGTAGAAGAATATGGCGCTGAAAGTTCTGATATAGCTAACGCTTTGGATGAAGCTTGGACAGAAGCCATTTTAACGGCTGAACTAACTGCTGAAGAAGAGATCGATCTCCAGGTGATGTTAAAAGCTTGGCAAGATGAATGGGATTGCGATTTCAGCATGAGCTTGAAAGCTTTACGCCAAGGTTGGGATGACCCCCTAATTCAAGAGGTACTTCAAGGAAATATTACGGGGCAAGAAATAGGAGCTAATGAGGCACCAGAATGTGCTAAAAGCTTAGCATTAATTCGCTTGCAAATCCTCGATCGCCAGGAACGCTATCAAGAATACTTATACTTAGCGCAAGCAGAAAACTGCTCTCAACAATACTTGACGATGTTAAGTCGTTTGGGGAGAGTAGAGGAAGCAGTGAAAGCTGCCGCTACTCAGATGAACTCAGCGGAAGATGCTTTTGCTCTCGCTCAAAGTTTACAAGCACAGCAAGCCCAAGCTGAAGCTCTAAAAATTGCTCAAACTGGGTTGAATTTGTCAGGCAATTGCCTTTATAAACTAGCAATTTGGACGAGTGAGTTGGCTGTTGAGTTGGGAGAAAACGAAGTTGCATTAAATTCTAGAATGCGCGTCTTTGAAATCAAACCATCCTTTGCCGATTATCTTTTAGTGAAGGAGTTTGCAGGAAACAGTTGGTCAACTGTGAAAGCAAATTTGTTAGCAACTCTGAAAAGTGATAGAAGTTGGGGAGTTTCTGAAGCACAGGTTGATATTTTTCTCTATGAGGGGCTTATTGAAGATGCGATCGCTGTTGCTGATGGTTTGAGTGGCTACGAATCGGCACTGGTTCACCGAGTAATGGGGGCTGCGATCGCCCACCGCCCCGATTGGACGATCGCCAATGCTTGTCGGCTTGCTGAATCGATTATGGATCGGGGGAAATCAGAGGAGTACGATCGTGCAATTAAGTGGTTGGAAAAAGCCCGCGCTGCCTATTTACAAATGGGGCAAAATCTTCAGTGGTGTGCTTATCGTTCTCAACTTATGCAAATACACCATCGGAAGCGGAAGTTAATGGGAATGCTGAAGAGTCCAGATTTAGATTGAGGCTGAAGTTTACCGTAAACCGGAACAAGTGAAAGCAGCCCAATAAAAAGGGTCAGCAAAAGGGAAATCTAAGCAACTAATTATTTCCAGTCGTTGCAAAGTTTTGTAATTGCGTGTTGCTGTTTCAGCCCGCTTTTCTTCCTCTTGTAGCCATTGCAGATAGTCGGGGGAACCTTCTGGATAGGAATTACGCTGGTTTTCTGCAAACTGGCGATCGCCCTCCGCCTCTTCAAATTTGCGTTCTAATAAATCACCAAGTTGGGGAGAATAGCAAGCGACAAATTCTGATCCAGAGAGCGATCGCAAATTTATTTGTGCTTGCTGCAATGCTTTTGGGCGGCTACTTCCTTGCTGCCGAAGTTTGTGATAAAAAATTGAAAATAAGGCTGTTGCTAAATCATCTACAGCCCACAGCGTACTCACAACACTCCGAGCCCCCGCACATAAAAAGCCCGTCGATAATGTCAAAATATCATCAGTAATTTCCGTAGTTCCTAACCCTGTTTCACAACAGGATAAAAACACATCAACTAAATGAGGAAGCCGCCAGCCCGGTGTCATTAACTGCCCCAAAGTAATGCTACCATCTGCCAATTGCAGTCGGGATTCTAACGGATTATCAAGGCGAGATTGAGCATGATGGCTAGAGATAATTCCCTGGACTTGTAAAGAAAGTTGCCGATAGTTGCTGACCGTTGCTTGGCTACGTCCTCGTAAGTGTTGTTCATGGCGAATATTATACAGTTTGGCAATTTGTTCACCCTCAAAACTTGCACAGGGTAAATCTTCCGTTGCATCTTCCACAATACCATACATTAGTCGATCGTTGACAGGTGGACGTTTGTGGCAAAATTCTAAAACTTGACAACTAGGAGTGTAACGAATTAGAAATTTATCTCCTAAATATTGACCATTTTCTAAGGGTAAAGCAGCAAAAGGAATTTGGTGTAGGCAAAGGTGAGGAACAATAATCAGTTCCTCGATATTATTAAGGTACTGACGAATCAGGTTATCGATTTGCAGACGGCGGGAAAGTTTCGCTAAAAACTGCGGAATTCGCTTTCTCCAGTTAGCTTTACATTGTAATTGCTCTTGGGCTGATTTACTTGAATCGCCAGCCTCTAAGTAGGGTGTTAGCCAATTTTTATTAATCCATTTTTGTAAGTTGTTTCCTCGTTTTCTGGTTGTTTTGTACAAATTTAGTTCGGCTTGTCGCAAAACAAATATATATGTATCTTCATCAGTAGTGTAAAAATTAAGTATAGCTGTAGTAGGGCGATCGATGAGTTCTTGAATCGCGGTTAAATTAGGGGGAATGACTTGAATTTCGCCCGCTAAAACCGGATCTAAACGTCTTAGTTGTTCCCAAATTTGTTGTTTTTCACTTTCTAAACCTTGGATATTTTCACTAATGGCTTCTAAAGCTGCTCGATTGCGTGTACAATCCATATCAATTAGATCCTTAGCTCTAACTGCAATTAACTTCTGCTTTTTACTTGATTTATTTAAACCGGAACGTTCGCAATCTATCTGTCGTTGAATTCCTTCAAATTCTGCTAAATATTCTTCTACTTCAGAAGGTATATCTCCCTGAGAGTAAAGGTCATTACTGGCAATTAAATCTACTAACCGACGAGAGCGGGAACGTTCTACATATTCAAAAGCTTGTGGAAAATTTTTCGTATTAACTAATGCTTGTACAATATGTTCATAAAGATATATATCTTCTCCTAAAATTTCTTGGCGGCGTCGATCGGTATTAGCCCAAACTCGCAATTGTTCTAAAGCTTCAATAGCAAGACAATACCCTTCAATAGCTTCTCTCCATAGTCCTAATTTGAAGGCAATTTGACCTAAAACTTGTCCCGAAATCAGACAAAGTTGGGGGAAAGCTTGAGGAGTTCTGACTTTTAATGCTAACTTAAAGTATTGCATTGCTTCGGTAAACTCTTCTAAATTGTGGTAGAGATAACCTAAATTATTGTGTACAGTTGCCCAATTTTCAGGAAAATCTTTGAGAGTATAAACTTCTAAAGCAGCTTGGTAATAGTCCCTCGCCAGTTTTATATTTTCGTCAAAACTTCCTTGAGTGCGATCGCTATAAGCATAACCTAAGTTTAATTGCACCATAGCCCAATCTTCAGGAAAATCTTTCTGAGTATAAACTTCCAAAGCTGACTTATAGTAAAAAATCGCCATTTCTAAATTTTCCACTTCATTTTGAATAGTGCGCCTCCTATAGGCATTTCCTAAATTATTTTGGATCATTGCCCAATTTTCAGGGTTAATTTGACGGGTATTTACTTGCAAAGCCATTTGATAGTAATTAATGGCTATTTCTAAGTTAGTATCCTCATCTCCTAGCCGACGTTCGCTATAAGCACTACCAATATTATTTTGCAGCATTGCCCACTGTTCAGGAAAATCTGAACGATTATATATTAGTAAAGCATTTTCATAACATTTGATAGCACTTTCTAAATTTTGTAAAGAATCTCCATAAATTCGTTCACTATGAGCAACTCCTAAATGCTGTTGTGTTTCCGCCCACTGTTCGGGATAATTTTCATAATTACGAACTTGCAAAGCATTATTAAAAGCTTCAATTGCTAATTCTATATTTTCGAGACGGCTACCATATTTGCGATTGAGGTAAGCAATCCCTAGATTATTTTGAATCATCGACCATTGTTTACGATTAAATGCTTTTTGATAAGATTCAAGACAGGTAAGATAAAGAACAATAGCTTCTTCTACATTTTCAGCTTGATTCCCTTGAGCATTTCTTAAATAAAAAGTTCCTAAGTTATTTTTGAGCAAACCCCAAATTTCAGGAAATTGACTATAACAGCAAGCATCTAAAGCAATTTTATAATAGCCGAGAGCTTTCTCAAGGTTATCAACTCGCTCTCCTTTAACTCTATTTTGATAGCCATACCCTAAATTATTCTGGATTTTCAACCAATTTTCTAAATAAGTCTCTGGATCGTAAATAGTTAATGCATTTTGAGAAGCAGCAATTGATGCTTCAATATTTTCGGAAAAATCTCCTTTTAGTCTCTCTAAATAAGCAACTCCTAAGTTAAGTTGTATCAATCCCCACACTTCTGTAAAAGTGTCAGAATTATACACTTGTAATCCTAATTCATAATATGCAATTGCCCGTTCCAAGTTATCCGAATATTTCCCCGTTGTAGAAAGGTAATAGGAAAATCCTAAATTATTTTGAGTGTTCGCCCAATTGTCGGGATAGTCCTCACGATTATAAACTTGTAAAGTAGCCTCTATCAAACTCCTACCTAATTCTATATTCTGTTCTTGAATTCCCTTGAATCTGCTGAGATATGTCGCCCCTAAATCATTATGAATAAACGCCCATAATTCAGGAAACTCTTCTTTCTGACAAATTTGTAGAGCAGTTTGATAACACTCAATCGCTTTCTCAAGATTATCAACCGGATTTTCTATTTTTTGACGGTAAGCATCTCCCATACAAAATTGGATCGTACTCGATTGTTCCGGGAATTCTTCAGCACTATAAACAGTTAAAGCTGCTTGATAACACTCAATTGCTTTTTGGAGATTGTCGTCTCGATTCTCTTCAATTGTAATATAAGCATTACCTAAGCTCTCTTGAGTTTCTGCCCACTGTATGGGATAATCAGTATAAGTACGGACTTGTAAGGCATTGTGAAAAGTGGCGATCGCCCTTTCAAGGTTATCTAATTTTTGCCCTTGAATACGATTATAATAAGCTAGACCCAAATTATTTTGAATTCTTGCCCAATCTGTAGGATTATCCTCTTTTGGATAAACAGCCAAAGCAGCTTGATAATATTTAATTCCTAGTTCTATATTTTCCGATTCATTTCCCTTGACACGGTGGAGATAAGCCAAACCTAAATCATGCTGAATTTCCGCCCATTTTAAGAGAGACTCTTGACAATTCCACACTTTTAATGCTAATTCAAAAGCAGCGATCGCCCTCTCCAGATTTTCTTCTGAATCACCTTCAACTCTGTCAAAATAAACTAAACCTAAGCGATGTTGAATCAAACTCCATAATTCCGGTTCATCGGTATCATTACAACATTGTAAAGCTAATTCATAACACTCAATTGCCATTTCTAAATTCCTGCTACGGTTCCCAGCAAGGCGATTTTGATAAGCAAACCCCAAATGGTTTTGAGTAATCAACCAATCCTCCTGGTAATCTTCCCGATTGAGCACCGTCGCTACTTGTTGATATCCCGCGATCGCAATTTCAATATTGTTTACACAATCGCCCAGAGTAAATTCTTGAATAAGACTACTAAAAGTGCCAATTACAGTGGCTATATCGTAAGCTTCTTCAGACTCTAATTTCATTAAAACATCAGTTGCCCAACTTCGCAAAAACCAATCAAAATTATCATCTAATTTATCTAAATTTTTCTCTAAAATAGGATATACAACTTCTGCATCTCCTTCACTTGCTTCGATTGCTGCCAAAACTTCTAGGAAAAAATTTAACAAGTCTTCAGAATTAGCTAATTCAGACCGAATTTTAATCAAGTCTTTTATCATCGTCGCAGCACTCCGCAGCCAGTCAGATCCCTCTTCATTTTCCTCAACTAATAACTCGTCTGCTACCTCCTCTATCACCTCTAATAAACCTTCATTAAGGATGTCTGAATAGTCATCCAAAATATCTCGTTCTTCACCTTCTGGACAGGTACGTAGCATTTCAATTAGGTGACGATAAGCAGAGTTTAGCTGTTCTTTCATGTTACCTTTTTTGGGTTAATATCAGTTTTGGCTTCATATCAATTCCGGTTGCACTCAGACATGATATATAGGAGACGGCAGTCCCGTTTCCCTACCCGGATTAATTTTCGGGACACGGGGCACTGCGCCGTGTCTAAAGCTGTGGGTAATATTAATTCCGATGGTAGGGGATTTGATATCACAGGAGTGCAAGTATCTGTATCGTTACAAATATATAGGCAAGCGAGCATGATACTCGCATTCCTAAAAAACGCTTTTTACAAAATGGGAGGTTCTCAGTTTTTGGAAAAAAACAAATATTTAATTTTTTGTTTCAATTTCCCAAACTTCTGCTAGTTTATTTAGCAGTTTTTGGGCTAATTGTTGGCGGTGTAAATCTGCGGAGATAACTTTTTCTTCTCGACCAATTTCTCCAATAAAAGCCTGTTGTTCAGGAGAATAATCAACTTTTTGATAATCAGGATTAATAGGAATACTAGCGACTAATACATCTGCTCCTGCATACCGCCATTTAATGGGTTTAGTAGTTCGGTAAATGCGCTCTAATTGAGCGATAATTTCTGAAAAGTTTTGTGTTTCTAAGAGTTGTCGCACTTCTACGGCTACTGGATCGTCACTTCTCAAAAACTGATTTCCTAATTCCAGACGATAGAGATGATCGATCAGAGCATCTAAGTTTTGGAGTTGGGCAATCTGGATCTGGCTTGGCAATGGAGAATTATCCAGTGATGGGGTAAATCCTAGCAGTTTTCCTGAGTCTAATTTTTCCCCAAATTCCACTATTACATAGCCGATTCTGTCTTCTATGGCTGCTGGTGGAACTACGATCGCACTTTCTCCCAACCAAACCGGGCGGCATTCTAATTTACCCATCCCTGGTAACACTAAATCAGCAATATCCCACTGGGCACGGACGACTGGATGCCAACTATCGCCTTGAATTAAATCGGGTTCGTAGGCTTGCCATTTGAGGTAACTATAGACAACATAAACTGCTAAAGTATTCACATAAACTCGTTTGGCAGCCTCATGCTTTGTCAATTCAGGAGCGAGTTGCAGAGTTTCGGCAGCAAATTTTCGAGCGGTGCGGTGAGCATCAGTACCTAGTGGAACTGTCAATAGCGTTGGGTTTGTGCTTTGCATAATTTAATCTTCTCTTGTGTATCCTAGCTCTAATGCGATCGCTTGGAGCAAGGGGCGACAGTTCCTTTCCCAGTGTGATTTTAGAGTTTGGTAGTTGATGTTAAATTCTTTGGCGATCGCAGTAAACTTGTCAGGCGTGGTTTTAAACAGCACCTTTAATGTGATCACTTGACAGTTACACTCTGGATGATTTTTAGGATGACAGGATCGAAATTTCCCATCGGGGTCTTCTTGGACGTATTGTTCTAGCTGTTGAATAATATTCTGATAATTTTCTTGCTCTAAAAGTGCGATATAGCCATCCAAACCACTGCGGGTAGGAGGGGAAAAACTTGTTTCTGAAAGCACATCCAGCAACGCGGTTGTAGTATCTGAGCCTCCTATGAGGGCATCTAAACTGTAGGTGGGCGGTTGAGAAGGTAAATTCAAATCCTTAATGCGCCACTCTAGGTAACTATTTATCCATTGTCGCAGTCGTCTTGACACATTCGGATCGCTAAGCTTGAAGTTCGAGCAAATGCTTTTGTTCACCCATACCCAGGTTTTATTTAAGGCGTCTAAATAATCGGGATGTGCAGATCGCAGTAGTCCGGGAAGTTCCTGCAGTTCGGCGAGCAATCGGTTCATCGCTTTGCGCCTTTGGGAGCTGTTTTGGGGATACTCGCATACCTCCTCAATTAGTTGGCGCAGCAGTTGATCCATAGGTGTTAAATTAATTATTTGAGTTCTAAAATCATTGTTGCACCGCTTGGAGATTCTCCGCTAACCAAAGGATGCTCTGTGTTCTGCGTAGACCCAAAAGTTAGAGTTAGATCGTGTCCGATCGATAAACCATAATATCCCGGTCGGGGCGGGTTTTTGAGATTGTCCATTATTGGCAGGTATTGTTGGTGAACCCGCCCTTACAAAAATCCCGATCGCTCGACCGGACAGGATATTATATCAATTGCGGTTTTCACTCCTCATGACTGTTAATTGTTGATTCGGGGTCGCAAAACTGAATGATGGTTGAGTGTTGAATGTTGACTCGATTGTACGCCCGACGATGAAGCGCGAATATCACAGATTTCAGATTAATTCAAGTGTCGATCGATCGTCACAATCGAAACAGGCCGCAACGCATCAAAACGAGTTGAATTCCCCCCAGCCACAGAACGCGATAACTGCACTTGCACGATTCGGTAACTCCAGTGCGGTTCCCGACGCACCCGATCGCCAATCCAGCTCAAAACAGTAGCAATATCCTCAAAAGCATCCAAAGCCAGCACGATCGAGCCTCCAGGAAGCAGCCGCAGCGCGCAAACGCCCAAAATTTTAGTCAACCCTCCGCCACTACCGCCAATAAAGATCCGGTGCGGAGGACGCAAGCGGTGCAAGATTTCCGGGGCAGTTCCGTGAATCGAGAACACATTTTGCAGCCCAAAACGGCCATAGTTGAACTCGATCGCAGAAGTACCAGAAACCGTTTTTTCGATCGCGTACACCTCAGACTGCGGGAATAAACGAGCAATCTCGATCGACACAGAACCGTTACCAGCACCCACATCCCAGACAACTTGTCCCGGTTGCAAAGCCAATTGTGCCAAAACCAACACCCGCACTTCCCGTTCAACCGTCAAACCCGGCTTATCTCCACAACCGATAAAAGCTGCATCCGGTATTCCCAACAAAGGCAACTTTTCCAAATCCAAAGGTTCCGTCCCCGGCGGGGGTTCCCGCAGCATCACCACCACGCTCAGCGGTGCAAAAGACTCTCCCAGCAAAGCTTCCAGAGACTTGGGGCTTACCCGTTCCTCGGCAGCCCCCAAATTTTCGCAAACCCAAAACTTGTAGCGTGTCGGCAAATCTAGAGCTTTCACCAAACTTGCCAGTAAAGCCGGAGTATGAGCTTCGTCCGCCAGCACCGCAATCTTCTCCACACCGAGCTTCAGCTTCGCCGTCAGCTCCTCAAAATAGCGTCCTTGAGAGCCTACACAATGAGCATCTTGCCAAGGGATTTGCAAGCGGTTAAAAGCCAACTGCACAGAACTGACATGGGGGTGAAAAGTCAATTTTTCTGCCGGCAATTGGGAAATTAACAACTTTCCCCAGCCGTAGAACAGCGGGTCGCCGGCCACTAAAATTACGATCGGTCGATCGCGGGGTTCCACCGTCCCCGCAGAGGGCTCTAATTCGGCTTGGGTCGCCCACCAGCGCCGAATTTCCAGAATTGCTTCGGTCAAATCTTCCAACGCCCAGCGCTCTCCGTCGTGCTGGGGAAAATAGCTCAAATGGCGCTCGCTCCCTATTAGCAGAGCGGCCATTTCTACAACCTGCCGCGCCGATTCGCTCAGCCCAGCAGCTCCATCTAAACCTATACCAACAACGTTTACTGTCACTTTTTAAGCAAAAAGTAAAAAACCAGAATTACTGATTTTTCCTGGTTTTTCATAAATTGTTTCCTTGACTTTAATGTCAAACAAAAATAATTAAAGCATTTAGGATCGTCAATTAAATAATTTCCCTTTTTTCTTGTGGGATGGGCCTAAGAGCCCGTCCTTTCTGGGCGGGCTCTTAGGCCCATCCCACAACAGTCATGAAAAGTGGATTTTATTTAATTCTGATCCCTTAATAGCCAATATCCTGACTATTGTCACAGGGGAGAGGGGGAGAGGGGGCGAAAGAGTGGGAGATGGGAAGAGTGGGAGATGGGAAGAGTGGGAGATGGGAAAAAATCTTCCTTCTTCCTTCTTCCCTCTTCCTTCTTCCTTCTTCCCTCTTCCTTCTTCCCTCTTCCTTCTTCCTTCGTTAAAACTCAAAAACAGGCCATTCCGGTTGCCGGAGATAGGTGGTCATGTCGTCAAACTTCCGCAGTTCCACTCGGTGTACGGACAGTTCTTGGGGCGTGTCCAGCCATTGCTCGTTTAACTCTGACAGCAAAGCGCACAAGCGATCGCGGTCAAGGTTCGGCCCGATGTCCCCAAAATAAGCCAGAGTAATGTGGGCCGTAAAATGATATTGCTGTTCGATTCCCAAAGCCATTAAATCGGGATTTTGATAGATCGATCGGCGAAACTCCAGAATTTGCTTGTAAGAGTTTTCGTCCGTCGGTGCCAAACAAACACCCACAGCTCTAGTCATCACCATCAACCCCAGCACTATCCAGCGAATGGGAGCGCCGCCCGCCAAGGGTTTGCAGGCGGCAAAACGATCGGCCATGCGCGAGCGCAGTTGCTCCTCAAATTCGGGATTTTTATCAGAGGCATCTCGAAAAGCGCTGCTCCAGATCAAATCGGCTACGGTTAAATGGAAGGTATCAGGAGGCAGTGCCACGAGCGAACCCTCCGCTATTTCCTGCAATAGCCGTTGTTGGCTCGAGTGCAAATTACTATAAAATGCAGCATTTTCCGCATCTTCCCCCGCAGGGGGCGTAATCACCGAATAACCTGGAAAAGGTACAGGATCTCTGCGGCCAGTTTCGTCGGGCTTAAATTTTGGAGATTCCTGAATGTGTTCCACCTGGGACTTGTAGGAGTCCAGCAGCGTCATTCGCGCCACCCGATTTACGTAAGCTTGATAAGTATCATCCAATCTTGATTTCCTCGCGGTGACAAACTCCCACACCAAATTTTATATTATGGTGCGGGCTTCCAACAGTCCTATTCAGGATATGTTGGACTTGCGGAACGTGCAACTGTGATTTTTTGGGCTACTGAGCGTTCTTTATGCAAATTTACCTGTTTTGGGGGGAAGACGACTTTGCGATGGCCCAGGCTGTGACCAGTTTGCGCCAAACAGTCCTCGACCCCAACTGGGCTAGTTTTAACTATGACAAGATTATTGCCGATCGGGCCGACGCTGTGGTCGAAGGGCTCGATCGAGCCTTAACGCCCCCCTTCGGTACCGGCAGCCGTTTTGTCTGGCTGGCAAATACGACTGTAACGCAGCAGTGCTCTCCTGAACTGTTAGCGCAATTTGAACGGACGCTGCCGGTGATTCCCCCTACCACCGTGCTGCTGCTGACATCCGTCAAAAAACCCGACAGCCGGCTCAAATCTACCAAGTTACTCTTCAAGTCCGCCCAAGTGCGGGAATTTTCACCGATTCCGCCTTGGAATGACAAAGAATTAGCCCAGCGGGTGCGCCAAGTCGCAGGCGAAATGAACGTAAAATTGACCGCCACAGCGATCGAACTTTTGGCCGAATCCATTGGCAGCGATACTAGACAGCTATACAGCGAACTCGAAAAATTGCTGCTGTTTGCGGGCAACCGCAGCCAACCTCTGAACCCGGAAGAAGTTGCGGCACTGGTACACTGTCACGCCCAGAATACCTTCCAGCTAGCCGATGCGATTCGCGAGGGCAATACCTCCGCCGCTTTGGATTTATTGGCAGGCTTAACTGGCCGCAGCGAGCCTGGTTTGAGGATTGTGGCTGGCTTGACTGGTAAGTTTCGGATTTGGCTGTGGGTAAAGGCGATGATCCAAGCGGGCGATCGCGATGATAAAATTGCTCAAGCTCTAGAACTAGGCAATCCGAAACGAGTATACTATTTTCGTCAAGAAGTCAAGAACGCCAGCTTAGAAAAACTGCAAAAAAGTTTGCCCTTGCTGCTAGACTTAGAAGCTTCTTTAAAGCGGGGCCGGGAAGAAATCTCAACCCTGCAAACCAAAGTTATAGAACTTTCTAGCTTGTTTCGCTGATGCGCGACAGGGCACAGAATTGGCCCCTTACTGTAAATTTTTACAACAAATTTCGATAGTGGCTATGTGCTTGATGCCCGATCGCAGGCCAAAAGGTCAATAGATACTAGAAATACTCTCAGAATGCCAAAGTAGAAGTTAATGTGGTAAATAAATATTGTCCGCCGAATGCCGATCGGTTAATATTATTTGCCGGCTCTCCACCCCCCCAAAAAAAAGAGCGCTACCCATGACACAACACAACCCGCGGGAACTGCTCAAGCAAGGCGATCCAAAAGCGATCGCATCTAGCATCAACCGTACACTCAAACCCAAAGGCATCAACGCCGATGTGACGCGGGACAACGGCTGCCTCCACATAATTCTGGAGGCAGACAAAGTACCGGATCAAATGGTATTGGTCGATTTCATCCGCACCGGCATGACGAAGCTGGGACTCGAATCAATTCACACTGTAAAGGTTTACGGGCGTCGAACAGGTGACGGTGAGCCTGCGTGGGAAGATGAAATTGATCTGATGCCTGCAAATTCAATGCCTTACCCCTTGGATAGTGGAATGCCTGACGACTCTGTAGGTTTAAATGATGTCGAGCCCGAAGAGGAAGACTATTATCAAGAAGGAGAATTCGATCGAGATGACGACGAGGAAGACGAAGACGAAGACGAAGAGCAAGCCCCGCCTCCGAAAAAACAATTTCCCAAATGGGTAATACCTGTGGGTATCTTAGTACCTCTGGTGGCGATCGCAGGGCTTTTCTTTACTAAAACTTTCCCCTTCGGCGACTCTAACCCAGAACCGATAGCCCCCGAAGCTGCTTCCCCCTCCCCCCAACCCTCATCTCCCCCTTCTAAAGCCGCTGCATCCTCGACCGCCGCATCTCCGGGCACCCCACAGGCAGCCTCCCCTGCACCAAAACCCGCTCCCACTGCTACAGCGCCAGCAAGCCCAGCTCCAGCCTCACCTGCACCAAAAGCCGCCGCGCCTAAGCCTGACTCTTGGAGGGAAGCCGTTAACACAGCTCAGAAGGCAGCAATTTCGGCCCAGACGGCTCAGTCTCAAAATGAGTGGATCGCAGTAGCAAGCCAGTGGCAACAAGCGGTTAAGCTCATGAGAGCCGTACCGTCAACCAGCCCTAACTATCAAAAGGCTCAGCAAAAAGCGGCAGAATATCAGGCTAACCTGATTGTTGCCAACCGCAGGGCAGCAGCAGCGCCTTAAGAGTTTTTAGTTTTGAGTTTTGAGTTGAATACTCGATGTGCTAAAAGTCAAAAGTCAAAAGCCAAAAGTAAAAAAACTTGTTTTTACTGAAAGCTTTCTTACTTTTGACTTTTTTCAATTTTATTAAAATTTCATTTAACTTTACCTATTGCTCTGACGGCGTGACAACCCCGTCAGCCTGGTTGCTAAGGATCGCGAATTAAATAACTTACAATTTTAATTGTTATTGTGGGATGGGCTCTTAGGCCCATCCCACTTTCAAGAGTGGAAGTTATTTAATTCTCATTCCTAAACACAGAGCTTAGTTTAAATTTGTTCTTCCCCTTGATTAAAACGCTGAATTCCTTGATTTTCCTCTACGCGCACAATAGCATCTTTGGGAATATTGAGGATGCCTGTAAATGAATTTTGGCTTACTTTGAAAGCTTCTTCCTTATTTTTGTAGTCGGCAAGTTCGCGCTGTAAATTGTCAATTGTCTCTTGAAACCGAGCGGCTTGTCTGAGCATTTCTTGTTCTGAAAAGTCCAGCAATTGAATCAGATTAGCCACCTGATATTCAAGTAATTGGGTTTCGGCAATATTGTTATTAGTAACAAAAATTTTAGAAATTTCTGAATAGTCAAAAACACTTTTTTTTTCGGGCACAGATAATGCGGTTTTGACACTAAGTGCCAAATCTTTAAACATTTCAGCCGTGCTTTGGGGAATTTTAACTTTTAGGAACATCACTACCGCAAACACACTTCCTGACGGCAGAAGTCCCCCAAATGCCAAGACAGACTTGACGTGGTAGGGGATAATTAAAGAATTTTGCTCAGGAATAAAGGGGCTGCCTTTTGCCTCTGATACGTGAAAAATATTTAATACTGCGGGTTCTAATTGCAGGAACCTTTCTCGCTCTATTCCGAGGAATGTAGGAATGTCTAAACCAAACTGCCGGATTATTTCCGAAATCGCCGGCATTTGAGCCACTAATCTTGTGCTAACTAATGGAATAGCTGTATTGTCTGCTGCGGTGTGCCGAGAATTCCACTGCGGTTCTGTGCCTGCTGCTGCTAGCAGAGTCCAACATTTCATGTCGGCGGCGGGGGAATTGCCCTTCATCAAGCGGCGCGCGGATTGTTGCAATGAGTCTTCTAACTCCCCGTAGGGATGAGTTTTGAACAAACGCACTAAAGCACAGGTATTTTCTCCAGTTTGCGAATCGCAAAAATGTCGGTAAATATAGTTAACAATCTTCTGGCTGCTGGCTTCCATACTAGCAGTATTTCTACCGAACTGGCGCAGGACTAAGCTGCATTTCGCCATGTCTTGCGGGGTAAATAAGGTAATATCGTACATTAAAAAATGCTCTCCAAGAGCTCAAACACTGTATTTCATTTATCGTTAAGGCCGCTAAGCCATCCGGAATCCTACTGAGAGTTTTGAACAACGTGTTATATCAAATCCGGTAGCATCGGAATTATTCCTCTCTGTATTCTCTCCCTCTGCGTTCTGGAGCGCCCTCTGCGGTTAAATCATTCCGATACAACCGGAAACGATATTAGTTAAAATATGTAGAAAATTTGCCCGCCAAATGCAGCGGTTGTATGCCAGGATACAGAAATTAAGATTTAAAAAAAATCTATCCCCTAGGGTAGGCCACAAGGACAGAAAAGCCGATGTATAATTTATGGAATAAATTTTGACGATGACTCGCCCATAGAAATTAAAAAAACAAGGTTTTTCAGCGGATATGCCTCGCGTTGTATTGGGCATTTTCGTAGATAAAAGTCGGTTTCTGGGTCAGCCATATTCACAGAAATCCTAGAAACTCAAGCTGCAATTTTTGTGGGGGGCGATCGCAAGCCGATCAATCAAAAATTGGTACAATTTCGTCAGTCTTGGACGCAAAAACCGGGTTTGCTTACAGAAAAAAAACCCGGTTGCTTTGTTTTGGCTAAGTAGATGCTGTGTTCAAAACTTTTAACAACCCCAAACAACTCTACTCAGCAGGTGGAGACTTTGCTTCCAGGGCATCTTTAGCAGACAATCCCTGATCTTGAACGCCAAAATACCACAAACTAGCAGCAGCTTCGGCACGAGTGACTGATTTCTTCGGCTGAAACAAAGTAGTAAAACCAAAAACCCGGCGAATATTCGCCAAATCTCCATTGTTAAAATCAGCTAAAACTGCCCGCGACGCCTGGGAATCAATCTTAGAAGCATCTTGAAAACCCCACTTTTCTTTCACTCCTTCAATGTTAGCTGTCGGTAAAACTTGACGACTATCTAAAGGCACTTTCCAGAGAATCATTGTTTCGCGAGTTAAAGGTGCATCCGGGCGAAATTTCACATCTTTAGTTTCTCCAGAAAGCGAACTGGGAATTACACCGGCTTCTGCTAAACCTTGAATTGCTGAAAAATCCGGATCAGTTTTGGGTACGTCAGAAAAAGCCGGTTCGCTAGAGTCTACTGCTAATCTAATTTGTTTGGCTTGACGGCTAACATAAATCTGATTGTTAGCTGCTACTAACCAGCGGGCGTATTCGCGGCGAGTGACAATTTTGTTGGGTTTGGGTAAAGTGCGGCCACTTTCTAAATTAGCACTTTCGGTCGTTCGCACTTTCAGCACTTCCAACTGACTTAAATCTGCCACAAACTGCCGCAACTGTTGAGGAATTTGGGTGTCTAGTTGGCTAACTTGTGCTGATTTTGGCGATGCGGATGGTGTTGGAATAGTTCCCTCTGAATTAGAGGGAGTTGGTGAAGCGGTTGGAGATGCGCTAGACTCGGAATTATTAGGTTGGGGACTGGCGGCAATTTCGGGGCTTTCTTTGCTGTAGTCGATCGCAAATTCTGTAGAACCCCCTACTTTTTGAGTAGGAGAAAGCGACACTGTTACCCGTAAATTATCTCGCGTTGCTACCAAAGAACCTTGTCCCTCGGCGGTGGGGCGGCTGACTATTTCCCAGTTGCGACGCCCAAACTCTGTAGAGTAAAAGTTCCCAACCGAATTAACCGGATCTGTGCTTTCCCAGCGCAGCCGCACATTTTTTTGCGACGGATCGGTTTGCCCAGTAACTTCGATTAACTCAGCGTTAGGATAGAGTGGAATCTCTGTCGGGAAATCGGGAGGAAGTTTGGCGGTAGAGTTTGTCTCAATTGCTGTCGCTGGTGGCGGGGAAGAGAAAACCACTGGATTTTGTTTTAATTTCGGATCGGCGGCTAAAGATTCTTCAAGTGCCTTGCTGTTGGGGCTGTTTGCACAACCTGTGACAGCAGCCAGCAGACACACAGCCAGCCAAGTATTTACAGCAGCGAGTATATTAGTTTTATTGGTTTTAGTGATTTTAGAGCGTCCTTGAGAGTTGCCTCGCCGTTGAGTAAATATAATATTCAGCATAAATCCCCCCTTTGCGGATATATTTCTAGGCTAGCGCAGATCGATCGGGCAAATATATTTATTACCCAAATGAAATTTCTGTATTTACTTCTAGTTACTGCTACATTACTTTCATACCCTGTCAAGTTTGCCCGTCCTGCTGCATCTCAACCAGCCCCGCTGCGGACAGCCATTCAGATGCCAGAGTGGCAGCCATTTTGCTCAGCGATGGGTCAGTTTGCGATCGATATGCCGGCAAATCCCAAAATTAATTATGAAATTTTTTCAAATCAAATTATTGCTCATACATACCGATCGAACTTTAAAAACAAAGAAACTTATTTGCTTCAATACTTTGACCTAGATTTTCGCCTGACTAACAATAATATCAATAATATCAGAATAACTTTAAATAGTGCAGTTGATTTTTTCGTCGTAGGGGCGAATGCTAAAGTCTTGCAAGTGCGGGATATTTCCCTCGGAGGCTATCCGGGAAAAGAGTTTGAGTTTCAGCCACTTTCCCCTACTGAACCTGTAGGTGTAGGTCAAGTTTTTTTGGTAGAAACGCGCGTTTATGGGCTGGTAGCCACTACCTCAGAACCCGAAAATGCTCAAAAATTTCTCGACTCTTTTCGTTTATTTTGAAGCAGGAAGTTGGGTAATGGGTAGTGTACGATATTTAACGGATTTAACGGAGAAATGTTGAAGGAATAAGTCACAGATTCCAGGAAAGAGAGAAAAACGAGTGGGGAGCGGTTATCTAATTTATTAATAAAACTTATGCTTGGCAACTGGGTGTTCAGGAAAATCTTGACTTGGGCAACAAAAAAGATTCCCATCAACCGCGTTTTTGAGGAAGAATGTAGTCAGAACTAAATTACGCTTGATTTCACGTAATACCTTATTGTATTTTTTGTACTCTATCTAACGACATAGATAAATTTTACACCCGTGGAGCGATGTAGATACTTGCTCAAGTTTATATATTTGATATAAGGATTTTTAAATTGCAGAAAGCACAAACCAGAAAGCACAAACAAAGATGCTGTCTTGCTCCATCTCGCTCCCATCTGGCTCAACTAAGTCAGCCTCATAGAAAGCTTACCCGGAGGGTATTAACCTATTATGAACAAATTAACACCAATTCTCCTCAGCGGCATCCTATTATTTGGAGGTGCTGCTTGCAGCGACGTGGCTAAAACGAGCGCTGATGCTCCTAATTCGGCCACAGGAAATACCACTAGCCCGCCCCCAGCCGAGACAGTTCAAAAAACTCAGGGTGACGCCACTAGCCAGATTCGCCAAAACCAAGCAAATTCTGATATTAGGGCCAGAGAACAGCGCAACAATGTGACGGGAGGCGATGCCATAAGAGCCGATGGCGACCTGCAAAGTGAAGTGCGGTCCAAGTTAGAAGTAAACATCACTAAAGGTCAGCTAACTGTGGAGGCCAAAGACGGGCTTGTCACCGTAGGTGGCACAGTTCCCAATCAAACTGATCTAGCTAAAATTGAGCCGCTAGCTAAAGAGATTAAGGGTGTCAAAGATGTGAATGTTACGGCTGTTGTCGCCCCCGCTGCACCCGCATCGCCTAGCAGCAATCAATAAATGAGCCGGAAGAAGTCCGAGGGAAAGATGTAGTTATCTAGTAGGAGAGAAGTCTGAGGGAAGAGGGTAAAGTTTGGCATTGTAAGATTGCTTGCGGAGCAGATTACAATGCTTAGGTGACTATCTAGGGAGAGCTGGGTTTTAAAGTGAAAGAGTTTAAATTGAATTTTAAATTCACCCATTCAAAACTCACGCAATACCTGCAACTTCCCCTTCCCAATTTCCGATTTCCCATCCCGGAAAAAGAGTGGGAAACCAACCTGAAGATAGAGTGGGAAGTTATTCCCAGCGACCGATGAAAATTGTTGGGAAAAAATGACTAAATGTGATTGATGGCAGAGCATAAATTCTGTGGTTGTGTAAAAGTAGTATATTTTTCAGGAGAAAAAAAATGGCTTTAGGTCAACACAAGCGAGCTGTAGGAGCATTTTCTAATTACCGAGATACGGAACTAGCCCTGATGGAGCTGCAAAGTACCGGGTTTCCGATGAATAAAGTTTCGGTAGTTGCGGAAAAGCTAGATAACAGCGAAATTGCGGGCGCTAGCGCTGGTAAGAGTACCGACGAGAAAGTCGGTGGTGGCGCCAAAGCAGGGGCGACAGCGGGAGTCGTGACGGGCGGTTTGATTGGGTTACTCGGAAGCATTGGAGCGCTAGCGATTCCGGGAGTTGGCCCGGTGATGGCGGGGGGTGCGATCGCAACTCTGCTGGCAGATACTGTAGTCGGAGGCGCGATTGGGGCTGCAGCAGGCGGTTTGGTCGGCGGTTTGGTCGGTTTGGGAGTTCCCGAAGATAAAGCTAAAGCTTATAACGATCGCGTCTCGCGCGGAGAATATTTGGTATTCGTAGAAGGTACAGATGCCGAACTTGCCACAGCCGAAGGAATTATGAGCGTGCGGGGCATTCAGGATTGGGGCATTTACGATGTGCCAGCAGACACCGGCCGCAGAGCTTCTGGTCGCCAGAAGCGCGCCGTGGGAGTATTTTCAAGCCGCCACGAGACGGAACACGCACTGGGAGAACTGAGAACTGCCGGTTTCGACATGAATCGGGTTTCGGTCATCGCTAAGGATGCTGACTCCAAGGGCGACATCGCAGGCATTGACGTGCACGACAGCACGGACAACAAGGCCGATGAAGGGGCCACAAAAGGCGCCCTCACCGGTGGCACTTTGGGCGGTTTGACAGGCTTGTTGGTAGGTCTGGGCCTAGTGGCAATTCCGGGCATCGGGCCGATTATGCTGGCAGGAGCCTCAGCTACGGCGATCGCCACTACACTTGCCGGTACAGCTTTGGGTGCGGCAGCAGGGGGCTTGATCGGAGCTTTAGTCGGTATGGGAATTCCCGAAGAGGAAGCTAAAGTATACAACGATCGCGTGGCCAGAGGAGATTACTTGGTACTGGTTGACGGCAGCGAAGCAGAAGTCGCTAAAGCCGAAAGCATTCTGAGCCGCGGAGGTATTCAACATTGGAACACCTACGACTATAATCCCAGCGTCGATAGTGCTCGCGCTGATTACGGCGCACCGGGCACTCCAGGGGTTGATACTACGCCTGGTATTTACGATCCCAATCAGGGCGTTACGGGCAACCGTCGGATTTAATCATTCAGACTTTGTTTGGGTATGGTTTCTACTTTCTGCAGGGTAGTCGCACTCGCGCACTCGGATTGTAGAAAGCGATCCAAGCAACAGTGGCGAGCTAGCGGTTTTACGCTTCGTCGGTAAAATTATCTCAAAAGTCGGCTTTTTCTCTGAAAGCTGGCTTTTGTTTTGTTCTGGAAAGTTAAAAAAGCTCCCTGTCAAAAGTTTAATTTGGATTAGGGGCCGGGTCCGTGAGCTGGGCTTTGCGCCGGAGGAGCGATGGGCTCCCTTAATTTTTATAGCCTAAATCAGCAGCAGTTTTTTACTCTGTAACACTCACTACAGCTCGATTGCAAACCCTGCAGTATTATCAAATTTGATGACATAAATTACAGCAGATATTGCCCAGTTAGTCAAAGAGCGACTATCTTTAATTATGGGGTGGCTAATTTCACCAACTTATACAGGTGAAGTACCCAGTCCCGCGCGCCCAGAAATGCCTGCGGTGGTCGGCAAATATTAGAATAGTAATAATTGTCGGAGGCTTCGGGCAAGACTTAGGCTGGTCATTAGTTAGCTGTAGCAGCAGAATTGCCGTTGGCAATACCTGCTACAGGAATACAGTTTTTCTGGGAATGCCTCACCGAAACATTTGAGAAGCCCAGAAACAGCTTTTATGTCCGGGAGCGCGTCAGGTGTCGGGTGTTCTGTAAATTAGAACCGCAAGCGCTCATGGATCGAGTAAACATTAACAGCAAGCACAGCAGCGCGGGAGCACAATGGCTCGCGGCTAATTTTTTCGCGAAATCTCAGGCTCAGCGCAGCGTATTGTTTGCTTTGCCTGCTGCTCGCTCAGCACTCCGAGGGAAACAGCCTTCCTGTTGGATTTCACGCTGCGCGCAGCACAGTGGGGGGAGGTGAAACTAGCTGAGCTGACCGAGCTCTGCTTTCAGGGGCGATCGAAGATAGAAGGCACTTATGTAGAAGGCATTTGGGGTTGAAGCTCCGATATCTTGTTTCTTGATTGCACTAACTAATAAATTCGATCGCCAGTACCAGCAATTTTTCCGGTCAGAATGCGGCGCGGATGCCGCCAGCAATACCCCAAATATTCGATCTATCTTTACAAGATCGATCGACAACTTCTCGGTATTTTGGTAATTAGTTAGCAGGTAATATTAGTGGTTAGCAGTTAGTATAAATAAAACTAACAATTAACAACTAACATCAACGGCTAAATAATTACTAGCCAAATAATACTTACAGGACTTACAGGCGGCGAGAAACGCGGTTTTTTCATAACTTCCGCGCTAGCCAACCTCAGATTATACCAGAACCCGGTTTATTTTCGTAAATTATAACTATGAGAGCAGGGTGATGGTAGGAATCAAGCAGTTTTGACAATTGTTAATGTGGCAGTATTAGTTTAAAAAACTGACTGGCAAACACGATAGTACAAACTTTCACACAACATAGAACATCGAGAAATTAAGGAAACTCACTCAATTTTTTTATGAATTTCACTGAACTTTTAAGTGCCGATGAACTTTTAATTAGACATAGAAACGGGGAACGAGATTTTCGAGGAGCTAACCTCATTGCAGCTCATTTGAGTGAAGCTAATCTCAGTCGAACAAATTTGAGCAACGCTAATTTGAAAGGTGCCAACTTAATTAGAAGCAAACTGATTGGAGCTAATTTAAACGCCGCCGACTTGAGCGGAGCTAATTTGTCTAAGGCGAAATTAATTGAAGCCAACCTGGGAAGTTCTAGTTTCACTGGAACTGTGGCGATCTCCGCAGATTTTAGCGGCGCCAATCTCAGCGGAGCAATATTGTCTCAGGCTGACTTGAGCAAAGCGGTTATGACGGGAGCGAGTTTAGTAGGAGCTTGTTTGCTAAGCGGCTCAAAACTAACTGAGGCTAATTTGAGCGGGGCGACGCTGAGCCGAGCAATTATGAGCGGGGTTGACTTAAGCAGAGCAAATTTGACGAGAGCCATTCTCAGCGAGGTAGACTTGACCGGGGCGAACCTGAGCGGAGCAACTTTAACTCGGGCTTATCTCAATCGCGGAAATCTCAGCGGCGTCAATTTGGTTGGGGCTTGTTTGAGCGAAGCAAGTCTGCGGGAGGCTTCTATTAGCGCTGCTAATTTGAGCGGTGCTGACTTGAGCGGTGCTGATTTGCAATCGGCCAATCTAAATGGCTCTAATTTGAGCGGGGCTGACTTGCAGGGAGCTAATTTAAGTAAAGCTAATTTAAATGGTTTGATTCTGCACAATGCTGATTTGAGGGCTGCGAATTTGAACAAAGCTTCTTTACGGGGAGCTAACTTGAGCGGTGCGAATTTGGCAGGTGCTAGCTTGCTGGAAGCGGATTTGCGGGGGGCGAATTTGAGTCACGCCAATTTGTCGGGAGCGGGTTTGCTCCTAAGTTCTCTGACAGGGGCGAATTTGACAGGAACTAATTTGTCCGAGGCTAATTTGATTGGGGCAAGCTTGAATGTTGATAATTTGAATGAAGCAGCTTTGGGCGGGGCGATTTTGCCGAATGGAGCTACTCACAGCCGGGATTGATGAGTTGAGTGAACTAACCTGACGGTCAACTGGGTACAGTTAGACCGCAGGCTTCTTTTTCCTTTTTTTCAAAGGCTTTTTTGAGTGACGGAGTTCCCCCGCCACTTTCGTAATTCAGACCAATCTTTCTTATGAGTTTGGCTGAGTTTTCGTCTCGATCTAATGATTCTCCACACTGACAAGAATGCCACCGCTCCGATAATTCTTTCGGTACTTTGTTGAGGCAGTTCCAGCAATGTTGGGAAGTTCCCTTCGGGTCAATAAACAAAACGCTTTTGCCTAGCTTCCAAGCGACATACTTGAGGACGTTAGTAAATTGCCCATGAGCAGCATCAAGCATGGATTTATTCAAACCGCTTTTAGCCGACTGACCGTTTGGCAAATAAACCAAACTGCCATCCTCAATATCAGTCTTGGGTTTGGCGCGTCTAGTCAGGTTTTTGACACTCAAGTCTTCAACAACTAAAACATCACACTTACCGAACAGCTCATGTGCCGTTTTGAATTGGAAATCCAATCTGGCTCTGGCAACGAATTGATGGAGTCTGGAAACCTTATCCTTGATAATTTTCCAAGGCTTAGAACCCTTGACTTTTTTGGCTAATTTCGCTTGAAGCCTTGCCAGTTTTTGGGCTGACTTTCTCAAGAATCTAGGATTCTCAACTCTTTCGCCATTGGAAAGATAGGCGTAATTTGTTATTCCTAAGTCGATACCAAGAGTGTTTTTGTCAGTCGGTTGAATTTCTGCAACCGTTACGGGAACCGTCTTATCTTCTAGCGTCAATGCAATATACCACCCATCCGCTTCTCTGATGACTGTAACCGTCTTAACTTTAAAACCAGTTGGTATTGGACGATGGAAAACCATCGGCACTTGACCTATTTTCGCGAGGTCAATACAAATCCTGTTTTGCTCATCCTTGATAATATCTAAATTGCCTAACTGAGGATAAGTGAAGGATTTGTAGTAGGGTCGCCCCTTAAATCTGGGCTTGCCTCTACGATTGCCATTTTTATCGGGCGTGGTGAAGTTTGAGAAGGAAGTTTCAACTCTGTTGACCACATCTTGCAAAACCTGAGAATCCAACACTTTGTAATCAGGAAACAGTTTTTTTGTGTTTTTCAAGTCAGCAAGTTGAATTGTCTGCCACTGTACATATCCGCCTTCAATGTTTGAGAAAACATCACCTTTTTTAGTCAAAGGATTGCCTGATTCATCCTTTTTCCTGCCATCCCTAGTTTGGACTCTCGTCAAAGGAATATTTCGATAAATCTCCTCAACGGGGACTATCGAAACAATCAAGGGACAAGCGTTTATGGGTGTTCTCGTGGTTTCCCACCACCTGAATCTTTCGCCTAATCGGTAGTTGTACTGCCGCCGACAAAGTTCTAAGTGAGCCACAATCGTTGTTGATTGAGCTTTCGTGGGTTTGAGGCGGTATTTGTAAGTGAGTTGCATTTCTAAACTTCCTGTTTTCGACCTTTGAATAGTATAGTTTATGTACGTCCAAAATGCCACCCCAAAAATTATTATTTCAACACTTGGAAAAAGCATCTAAAATCAAGATGTTCCCGAAGATTGATTCGTGATAGGCGAGATTAATTGTTGGTTTCCGTTCCTCCACCCAACGCTTCTGGACATCACGCTCGGTAATTTAGTCGGGGTACTTCGCGAGCGCTCAGATTAATCCCCTCTAAATATACCGAGGGACTTCCCGGCTGGGAGTTAAATAATCTTTCATTTAAAACTCAAAACTTTTCGAGCTTCAGCCCCAGCGGCAACTTCTTCAACCGGATTCGCGGTATGCAAGAGGGGAAGTTCAACGGTGAAGGTGGCTCCCTGTCCTTCACCCCTACTCTCAACCCAAATTCTGTCGCCGTGCAGTTCCCCAAGTTGACGCGCGCGCGCCAGCCCCAATCCCAAACCCCCAAATTTACGATTTAGAGCTCCATCCTCCTAATCTTCATCTTTCTTTGGGAAACATACTTGCAAAATTTTTGACACCGTGCTATGGTTAAAAGGTTTGAGACTTAAAAATCAATAGAGGTAAAACCCCGCAGAATGAAACAATTGGGAACCCATCTGGTCGCTGATGCTTGGCAGTCTCCTGGAGACCTGCTCAACGATCCTGAACGTATCCGCCGCGCTATTCTCGATGCGATCGAAGCCGGAGGAGCTACTCTCATCGATTTGTGCGTACACCAGTTTAGTCCTCACGGAGTGACAGCTACTGCTACTTTGGCAGAGTCTCATATAGCAATCCATACTTGGCCTGAACACGGTTATTTTGCTGCAGACTTATTTTTCTGCGGAGCCGGCGACCCTCACCGAGCCATGAAGGTGCTACAGACAGCTTTGGAAGCTAAACAGGTAAAACTCACTGAGTTCACGCGCGGTTTCGAGCCCGGGGTGGGAATCGTAGGTTCTGCTTGTGAAGAGCAGTATGCCCCTCGTTCAGTAGAAACGATTGCCGCCAGAGGATGATGGCCAATTAGCGTAACTTTGAACATTTTATGCTAGGTTTTGTTTAAAATCCCACGGCTTGAGCCGTGGGATTCTTGTTGGAATTTACTTTTTCATTAATAAAGGGCGAACAACTAAATAACCTGCACCGAAAGCTGCAATCACAATCAGAAAAATCGCGATCGCCAACCACAATCCACTTAAGTCTGAGGTTTTTTTGAGTTGCGAGCGCACACGGTAAGGAGTTTCCGGCACCTCTGTAAATAATTTTTCGGGAAGTGGCTGCGGCATCGAGGCGGCTGTTGGCTCCGGTTCCGGTAGTGGGAAGGGGAAAGCCACTGTCTGAGGTGGTTGAGGTATGGCAGAGTTAGTCTGCGAGGTTACAGGTGGTGGGGGCGGAGGTTCAACGCTGAAATTGAATTTGACTGACGGCATTTGAGGCATCCCTGTCTGGGTAATACTCTGAGCCGAGTTGACTACTTGCTGTAACTGTTGGGATACTTGAACTACTGTTTCTACTTCTCGCCGCAGTTGTTGATTTTGTTGGACTAATTGCTGATTGTGGGTTTTGAGGGAGTCCACCATCGCTTGGGCTGCTTGCAGCTCTGCCGTGACTTCTCGATAGAGGGAAATTGGTACTGATGGAGAGTAACTATTTGAGTTTTCAGGGGAAGTATTGTCAGATAAGGTAGTATTTTGCATAATTGTAGATGGCGAGGGTGAACTTGTTTTAGTTTAGCCTGAGACTATTTGCAATTAGATCGATCGCAACACAATTCGTCAAGATATTTGTTACAGATATTGAACGTAAAATTAATTTAATGTTACAAGTTTTTAGTCGATCGCTATGAATAAGCACGCACCGGAACAAACTATGTCGCAAAAGTCAAGCACCGAAGAAATGAAATACGGCGAACGCCAGATTTTGGAAGGGGAGTTAATTACTTTCCCGAATCCGCGAGTCGGGCGGCGCTACTCGATTAACATTACGTTGCCAGAGTTTACTTGCAAGTGTCCGTTTTCTGGCTATCCCGATTTTGCGACTATTCACGTTACTTACGTGCCAGACGAGCGGGTGGTAGAGTTAAAGGCGCTGAAACTGTACGTCAACAGTTATCGCGATCGCTACATTTCTCACGAAGAATCGATCAATCAAATTTTAGACGATTTTGTGGCGGCTTGCGCGCCGCTGGAAGCGACGATTAAGGGCGATTTTTCGCCACGCGGGAACGTGCACACCGTGATTGAGGTGTCGCATCAGAAGTAGAAGGCTCAGCCTTTAAATGTGCGTTATCAGAATACTCAGATACCCGACTTCTTTAAGAAGTCGGGTATCTGAGTATTCTGTTTTTTTAGCCCTTGCTCACTTAACTAGATAAATTGTTATCAAAGACTAAAGATTATCCGCTGCTGGTTGGAGGCGGTATTGTTCGCGGACGCTCAATAACTTAGTCTTGGAACCCTTTGGTTCTAAGGCTTCCGTCAGCCAAAGCTCTTGCTCATGCTTGATGTTTATCGCCCGCCGGATTTCTTTCACCTCCTCACGAGAAATACCTAGCTTATCTGCCATGCAGTTATGAAGATGTAATTCTGACAAATCAATTTTGCCATCAGCAACGGCAATCTCCCAAGCTGTACATAATATTAGGCGATGCTTTAGTCGCTCTTTATTGCTTTGACTACAACTTTTTTCCCGATGTTCTTCATCAAAAGGAATACTCGTTGTCATGATTTCATCAAATTTTTGCCGTTGTTCTATGGCTTTGCGAACTAAATCTCGCTCTTCCTTTCTCATACCGGAGGTAGTCATCAATCTATCTATAGTATCTTCCTCCTTGTCATCTAATTGACCATCAATCCAAGCCATTGGTAAAGCAGCAATAATTATCTCTGATAAAAACTTGCTCATCTTGGCCGCTTCTTCTTGATTTTTCCAGCCCGTCAGACCGCTGTAAATCCCGACAGTTGCTAATACTCCCAGTCCAACAGGAGCAGCAAATGTTAGTAATGAGTAGTACCCTGCACTGACAACAATACCCGTTGAACTGCCCACCAAGCCCCCAATCAAAGGAATGCTGTGGATAGTTGTCCAAATACTAGCCGGCGCAAATACTGAGGTCGCAACTGCTGAAGCGCCAACACCAGCCAAAGCCCCTACAGTTGCACCTGTCCCTAGTGCAAAAGCATCTTTTGTCCAATCTTGCCCCTTATTTTGCTTTAATAAGTCGGCACTTATACCTTCATACTCTGCAACTGAATTTTTACCAACATATACATTCAATCCTTCTAATTCACGATCGATATAGCTTTGATAAGATTTATCACTAAAGTTGATGCCACGCTTACAGCCCTCTTCATAAATTTTCTGGCTGGCATCGTTAATAGTAGATTTAACTTTCTTCCAGGATTTGCCAAAAATATCTTTTAAATCTTTAATATCGGTTTCTATGTCATTTAATCCAGCAAAACCTTTTCCTCTTAGTCGCTCTAAGTAATAGCCTTTATTCATGTCAAAAATCATATCTAAAAGTGCCAGTGCCACCACAAGAGCAATAGCGCCAGCAATGGGACTGGTAATAGCACCGATCAGGGGTACACCCGTCCAAGGTATAACGGAATAAGCCATGAAAGTCACAATGCTACTAATTACCAGTAGTCCAACAGTAATAATTTTTCGCTCTGTGGCAGATGAGTCAATATCTGAATACAAAATTTTGAGGAGCCGAATATATGAGGGAATTTTGGGAATGCGAGTCAGAGCGAACTTGATAACAGGAGCCAGTACAGGAATCAAAAGAGCGAAAAGCGCACTGAGTATAGGTAAAACTGTTTGAAGGACAAAAGGAACGATAATTGGCATAAAAAAATACCAGGATAAGTTGATCCATAGTTATTGAGTTTTTTTAAATTTAAATAACTATGGGTAGATGATATCTCTTGTTGTGAAGATTTACAATTGTATAGTCACTGACTTTTATTAAAAATTACCTGATTAGCAGTACCATAATTTACGTAAATTCACTTATTTTCCGATATAAAATCTATTGCATTCGTGTCACCAACCAGGCTCAAACCCATAATGAAGGTCGCTTGTAGTCGAGTCTCTATCTCCCTAAATCCCCTTAAAAAGGGAGTAGGGCGTGACTTTGAATGCTCTTCCCCCTTTTTAAGGGGGGCTAAGAGAGATCGAGGGGATTGTGACTCAGACAGAAGACTGATACTACCTTTTACCTGGTTGTTGACATCAATGGTGGGCAATGCCCACCATAAAATTAATTTTGACTAGCTAGAGAAGTCGGCGCTATTTCGCTCTTTTCTTCCTCTTGTTTCGATTCTGCCAACTTGTCCAAAATCTCCACAACTTCTCTTTCAAAAGTCACCTGAGCGCGATTTGTGCGCCCGCCGACGTATAGTTTGCCGTCCTTTTCCAAAGCCCAAATCTGCGAGTGAGACAGATAGCTCATCAGCACACTAAGCATTAGCAACCCGAAGCCAGTATAAACGATCGGAATACCAGGATCGGCTTTAATTTGCAATCCCGTACTGCCTACAACTTCGTCAATTGTCAGCATGACTCCGTTAACTTCCACCGCCGTGCCGGCGCGAACTGTAGTTAACAATTTGCCATCCGTACCGTACACTAAAATCGTTCCTTGCAAGTCTTTTGCTAGCAGAGAAACTCCCGCACTCAAATCTGGTTTTGTGGGAATCCAAGCACCCCAAATTCGGCCTTTACCTTGGGTGTCTAGCTGAGCCATTGGCAATTGTAAAACCGGGCTTTTGTTGAGGCGAACTCGCACGGCGGCTATTGCCCAATCTGCTTGATAAAATGTGACTCCCCGATATCTGAGGGGCTCGTTAACGTGAATGGTTTTACGATCGACCTCTTGGCCTGTTTTGTCCAAAACTGACAGATCAGAGTAAAATTGGTCGATCGCACCGCTCGGACTATAATCAATCCAGAACCGATTAACTCGCATCGACCAATCCTTCGGTATTTGCGGCCCCGCCCAAGGCCCCGCATCCAAGATATTCTGCACCTGAAATGTTTCGCCGCTGGCAACCATTTCTTGACCGAGAAATCCCGTCATTGCGCCCCATATCGACCCAGTTAAAATAATTAGCATACTGGCGTGAACAATAATCGGGCCGACTTTGCCAATTATTCCCTTGCGGGCATAAACTTTTTCGCCTTCTCGAAATATGCGGTAGTTTTTTTGCTGCAAAAGTGGTTCTAACGAAGTTAAAGCAACTGTTTCTAATTCCGCACTGAGAGCTAATTTTTCAAACTGCTTTGGTTCTTCATAAAATTTCCAGCGGCGGGCGGCTTTTAGTGCGGGAAATTGTCGGGTAAATGTACAAGCTGTTAAGCTGCTGCCAAACAAAATTAGGATTGACAAAAACCACCAAGTGCGGTATACGTGGTCAAGTCCTGCAATTAGCACAACTTTCCAAGTTAGGAAGCCGAACAAAGCAGGGTGTTCTGGATAGTTAGATTGGTAAAAGGGTACTGATTGGCCTTGTTCGATGACAGTGCCGGAAATGCTGAAAAATGCGATCGTCAGCAGCAAGATAATGGCCAGCCGCAAATCTGCGAGCACCGGCAAGATTTCTCGCTTGAAAAACTTTTGAGGGGCAGTCGCCCAGCTTGAGAGTTTTGATAGAAATACTTCTTTTGATGTCATTGGTAATTATGGAGGAAGTTCGGCAACGAGCAATGTACGGGATGTAACGGATGTCAGCAAGTTCGGCAACCAGCACTGTACGAGATGTAACGGATGGAAGAAGGGAGAAGGAAGAGAAAGGAGGGAAAAAAAAGATGAACAAAATATTATTATGTTTATTGAAAAAGTCTCAATCAATTTTGAATTCTTTCTCTTTTCTTTCTTTCTTCCTTCGTGTTCTAGCGCTTACGCGCGGCTTCGCCTAACGCGTCTTCGCGGTTCGTTAAAAAAAACTTAATTCACGCATTCCATAGTGATTGCTATATCTCTCAATAAGGACTGAATTCCTGAGAACGAAAGTTACGCGGGAAGGATGCGGGAAAGCAGAGAGAAAACGCCAAATCCTACTAGCAAAACGCCGCTAACAGGCGTAATCCAACTCGACCACCGACGTAATTCTAACAGCTTTTTTATGCTAGCAGTGAAAGTGCCTGCTATGATTAGCGGAGCGACGTAGCCAGCAGCGTAAAACAGCAGTAACACACCACCTAAAACTGTATCTCCCGTTTTGGAAACCCAAGCTAAGAGTGTAGCTAAAACCGGCGTGCTGCAGGGAGAGGCTACTAAACCAAAAGTTAAGCCCAATAAGTACGATCGCACACCCGCCGGCAAATCTTTCGGCACCCACCCCACAGCGTCGAAAGACGGCATTTGTAAGGGTAAAGCTTCGAGTAAATTCAGCCCCATTAGAATAGCAATAATGCTGACAAGAATCGGTAAACCCAGGCCAATTTTGCCGTAAACTTGTCCGGCAAATGATGCTACAATGCCTAAACCCGCAAGGGTAGTGGCCAATCCCAGGGAAAACCACGCAGACTGGGCTGCTGCTTGCAGGCGACTTTTTGCTTCGTATCCACCGATGTAGCCGATCGTGATCGGCAACATTGAAAGCATACAGGGCGTTAAGCTCGTTAGCAACCCTGCCAGAAAGATGACTCCGACGCTGACTAAACTGAGGTTTGTCAGTTGCGTATTTACTAAATTATTAGCAAATTGTGCGAGTTCGTAAAGTTGAGTTTGCAGGGTTTCCATCAGTCGATTCTAGATTTTAGATTTTAGATTTTAAATTTTAGATTGAGTCCACAGCCCATCGATTTTAGATTTTAGAGAGACTCTACAGATGAATTTGGGAGTTTAAACTAAATATCTAATATTTTTGTTATTCACGACTCCTGTCGGGGGCTGGTATCCCTAGGCAGGCGACTTCAGGTTCGGGGCTGTTCTGGCTTTGTTGAAAATTGTAACAGATGCGCGCAGGTTCGGTTTGAGATTTAAGATTTTAGCGAGATTTACTGGTTGGGAGTTAAAAGGTCGATCGCACCCTGGTTTAAATTGATATCTTGACCGCAAGCATCCAGGATACCCGCCACGTGATTCATTCCTTCGGAGACTCAGGAGGGAGAAATAAAAACCTGTATCCGATGAAACTTGCCGAACGTATTTATCTCGCGCAAGTCAAGGCTTCAATCTAAAATCTAAAATCTAAAATCTAAAATCGATTGACAGCATCCTCAACAAGCTGTTGGCAATGGGCGCAGCTACACCCGATAATGCGAAATCAGCCCGAAAGCCTGTTGTTGAAATTATTCAAGCAGACTTTAATTTTACTCTACTGTAAATTAAACCCACTTTCTTCATTAATAGACCCGTCCGGCATTATTGCCCCAGCCAGCACCGCACCTCTGAGATTTGCTCCCGTTAAAGTAGCGCCTTCTAAATTAGCATTGCTCAAATTTGTGACTTGTTTGGAACCTCGGAAAAAGAAGCTGTGCAAGTCAGCACCTGTTAAATTAGTGTCTGCCAAATTAGCATATTGCAAGTCAGCACCGTGCAGCGTCGCATCCGTTAAGTTAGCTTGGGTAAGATTGCTTCCCCAAAGTCGAGAATCTAAGACATTAGCATCTTGTAAATTGGCGCGGCTCAGATTTGCCAAAGTCAGATTAGCATCCCACAACTTGGTACCGTTGAAATTAGCTTCTGTCAAATTGGCTCGACTGAGATCCGTGCCTAGAATATCAGCATTTGCTAAATTAGCGCCGGTGAGGTCTGCGCCAGAAAGATCCGCATTTTTTAAGTTAGCACCGGACAAATTAGCGCCGGACAAATTAGCGCCGCTCAAATTGGCTTCTTGGAGATTAGCGCCCCGCAAATCGACAGCGCTCAAATCGCATTGCTTCCACAAAAAACTGACGCACCAATTATCCTTTAATAGGTGACTCAAATCCTCCCCATTCGCTGCCATCACAGGAGGAGTTAAGTAGAGAGTGAACAGGACGATCGCCAACAATGCAGCGAAGAAAATTTTCAACCTCATAACTTTTTTCATTGACACTAATTTGTGCCATAAATTATTGATGTCTAATCAAAGCATAGCAAATAATCGGCAACTTTCCTCAGCAATATTACTCAAAAATATTAGTAATTTGTGGAACAGGCCGTCGGGCCTGTTAAGCGAGAATGGTGCTCGGGGCGTGAGTAAAAACCGGGTTTAAGATGGCCGTGTCCGATGGACAAATCCCGATCGAATATCGCTACAAAGTAATACTTGCTGCCGACAGTTGCGATCGCTCTCCCAGGGGCATACCTGCCAATAATCCCGGTAGGAACTGCTCAATATGGGAAGAAAGAAACCGCCAATCTAGGCGGAAAACCTTATATTTAAAGGGTTCTAGACGCATTTGTTCTGAAGTGCGATCGGCATCACTAACTAAGCCCAACTTTCATCACACAAGTCAATGCCCCAGCATCACCAAATCTCATCAAAGTTATCACGTTCCTGACACTACGGATATCACTGTCAGTAGCTGAAGTATGGAGGAAAATGACAGCATACAGTTGAACACCACTCCTCCCATGCCTACTATCCCCCTTCTCCCAACCCAATTAGTTGTCACAACTATTTTCAATTCAATCGAATCTTTGGGATTCACTAATATTTCCGGGGTATTTTCGGGGGAGCAAGCTGAATCCCGACAAGAGGCAAATTTAAAAGTTAGTACCAAAAAGTTTTACACTCAGGGTTTAAGAAATCTCGAACAACAAAACTTGGACGGCGCTATTAAAAATTTTACTGCCACAATTAACATTAATCCGCAATTCGCGTCAGCTTACAACGATCGCGGTGTGGCCCGCTACAAATTAGGCTATAAGCAATCGGCGATCGAAGATTTAACTACAGCCATCGAACTCAATCCTTACCGAGCCAAGTATTACAGCAATCGGGGGTTTATGCTGACTCGTTTAAAACATTATACTGCGGCGATCGCAGATTACAACTCGGCACTCCTGCTCAACCCTAATCTAGCTCAATCTTACTTTGACCGAGGTGCTATCCGCCTGCAAATGGAGAATTCCCTAGCAGCACTAGCTGATTTTGAGTCAGCAATTCGCCTCAATAACGATTTTGCTAAAGCTTACTTTAACCGAGGAGTGATTAGATATAAATTGAGAGAGGTTCATGGAGCATTTGAGGATTTCCAGAAGGCAGCAGGGCTTTTTAAGCAGCAGGGGAGAATGGATTCTTATCAAGATGCGGTTTCTAAAATTAGTCAGCTATGGTATTAGTTGAATTTGGAAATTGGGAATTGATAATCAGGTAAGGTGCACCGAAGAGCACCCTACACCTATAATTAGGGCGTGAGTCTTGTTAAAGTTAGCCAACTCTCAAGGCGGCGTCTCCGGGGGGCAAGTTATCGACAAGGAAAGCAGTAGAAAAGTTAATTGCAAAAGCAGCATTTTGAACTGCTGCAGGGGCGGCATTTTGAACCACAGCCAAAGTCACTCCTCCAAATTGAATGAGTGTGTTGCTGCCTGATTGGGTGAATGAGGTGTTGGATAAAGGGCTGGTTAAGCCAATACGATCGCCCTCTCCAGGCCTAAAATCAAGAATTATATCGCTCGCCCCATCCAACTCCAGATTTTCACCCGTAACCAGAACAAACGTATCAGTACCGCCACCACCAGTGAGAGTATCGCTGCCAGTATCGCCAATCAAAAAATCGTTACCATCGCCACCGATTAAAACATCGTTTCCTCTGCCGCCTCGCAAAAAGTCGTTACCAGCATCGGCATTGATAATATCGTCGCCGAGATTTCCGTTGATAATATCGTCGCCAACACCTCCGCTAATGGAGTCGTTACCTTTGCCGCCTCTAAGAAAGTCGTCACCCGCTTCGCCCGTGATAGTATCGTTGCCTTGGCTGCCGTTAATTGCATCATCAGTCGGTGAACCGATGATGCGATCGTTTGCACTACCTCCCAGTACACCGCTGGGATTTTGCTGAGAGTCTTGGGAAGTGACTTGATAGTTGTTGGGGGTGTTTGGCAATCTGAGCGCTCCCAAAGATAGATTTACGAAATTGGTACTATTGATTAAAGCGTTGAGCGCATTAACATCGCTAACTATGCTAGAAACCCGACTGGGAACGATTCCTTGAACGACTTTTGCAGTTGAAATGCGATCGCCCTGCTGCACCGCATTCACCGTTTCAAAACCTTGAATAACGTTACCAAAAACAGCATAATTACCATCCAAAAATGGCAAATCATCCAAAGCAAAATAAAACTGCGAAGAAGCCGAATCCAAAGCATTAGAACGAGCCATTGCCACAGCCCCTCGATTATGCTGCAACTGCGGCGTCTGGGTTACAACTTGGCTGTAAACAGGTTGCGCGGCCCCTTGCGGCGTAATTTCCAAAGGAATAAAACGCGCCTGATTGGTATCAGGGTCAATAAAACTACCCGTTCCCAATTGACTCGCTGGAATTGTCCTATCTCTGCTGCGCGGATCGCCTCCTTGCACTACAAAAGGCTCTGGCTGGCGCACAACTCGGTGAAACATCACCCCGTCGTAAATGCCTCGTTCAACTAAGTCAACAAAATTTCCCCCAGTAATCGGGGCATTAGTGCCGTCTACTTCGATCGTAACGGGTTGACCGTTAATTATCTGGACTACTATAGCTTTGCCTGTTAACGGGAGTGCAGCGCTCATGGGTAAATTGCTATTTGAGTGAGTGATCGTTGGGTTTTAGAAGCAATCCGCGAATTGCCCCTACCCATTTAATCAGAAAACTGTAAACTTGTGTTAAGTACAGTTCTACTTCTAAATTTATGATGCCCCGTCGCAAGTTTTTTACCACTTTATTGGCAATTTGTCTAGTTTTTCTAAGTTTCAATTTTGCCACACCTGCATTTGCCCTAGGTGGCAAGCTTCCGGCGGTGAATCAACCAGCCCCGGATTTTAGTTTGCCGACAAACAGCGGCGACGGACAAGTGTCCCTGTCCGATTATCGCGGTAAGTGGCTGGTAGTCTATTTTTATCCGAAAGACTTTACTTCGGGATGTACGATCGAAGCGCGTCGATTTCAGGAAGACTTGCCGAAATACTTGGCAAAAAATACTCAAATTATCGGTATTAGCGCTGATGATGTCAACTCGCACGCGGAATTTTGCGATTCGGAAGGTTTGAAGTTTCCACTGTTAGCTGATACCGACGGTAAAGTGAGTAAAGCTTACGGTTCTTGGATGAGTTTTATCTCCGCGCGACACAGTTTTATTATTGACCCTGAAGGTATTTTGCGGGAAACTTTTGTGAAGATTAATCCGGCGATTCACTCTAAAGAAGTGTTTGCCCGCTTGCAGGAATTGCAGGCTAACGGGTAATACCATTTTAGATTTTAGATTTGAGATTTTAGATTTGAATAATTGGGAATGACTGATGAACCTTGTCTTGGTAGTGAAGACTACATTCCTCTGAAAATACAGAGGAATGTAGTCTTCACTGCCAACGTTATCAGGTTGATTTGAACTCACATCTTGCACCATTCTCAATAATTCTTTTTTGGGTGGATTCTCCTGCCCAACCCCTACTCCCCACAAGAAAATCTACTCTTTGTGGAACGGGCCCCAGAGCCCGTTCTTGACAATGGTGCAAAATCTCAGTTTTACGCGAAATGATAGCTGTAACGTGACAAGCGATAAAAGACTAAATCTAAAATCTAAAATCTAAAATCGCCTGTCATGACATATTCAATGAGAATTAAACTTGCTATTGACTGCAACAGATGCGACAGAAGATTCATTGTCTGAAAAATTTTTCTTTCTGCTAGCCATGCGACGTTCCGGGTCAATTCCCTCGAAGGTTGGCGGCAACCAAACTCGGACTACCAACAACACTGCCAAAACCAGCAAAAATGCGCCTGTTGATAATATTTGAACCGAGGGAGTTTCCAGCACTCCCCGCACTATCACTTCTCGCAAAACTGATACAATACAAACTTCCACAGCTACGCCGATCGAAACTCTTTTTTCTTGCAAGTAAATAATTAGCAGCCGAAATAATTCCACTAAAACTAATAGAAATAAAATATCTGCCGTGACTTCCTGGAAATTCAAAGGAGGTAGCAGCGAGAAGAACATTTCTCGCAGTTCTAGCACCATGAAACAAAACAAACCAATACATAGGGAAATTACAATTAAGTCTTGGACTGTTTCCAGACCGGTGACGATTAATTGCAAATTCAACCATTGAGGGGGGTTACTCGACGAGTTGTTTAAACGCTTTTCCATTGACATATGCTGCAACTTGTTTGGCTTTCTTACAGCTTAATTGAACTTAGGTTAATCTATGGCAATTTACAGGTTTAATCTCTTTATCAGTCTCATAAAATTTCGATTGGTTGACAATTTCACACACACTTTTATTTGCCACCCAGGTGGCTTGACATTTAGTGATAGTTTATGCTATGTGAATGCTGCAATAAGTAGCTTTGATATCTAAAAAATACAAGTCTGAATGCTGAAATGCCCCAACTGCTATAAAATATGAAAATTGTAAAGAATTATTTACCACAGCTTGATAAACTCAAGCTAGGGACTCTCGGCTTTAATCATACAAAAGCCGGAAAGTTAGCCCAAAAACCAAAAGTAATCCAGAGAGGATTGAACACAATGGCATTTGAACTTGCACCGTTACCCTTCGCCGCTGACGCCCTAGAGCCAGCTCATATGTCGGCCAACACTTTTTCGTTCCACCACGACAAGCACCACGCTGCTTACGTGACCAATCTGAATAAACTGATTGAAGGAACTGAAATGGCGAGCAAATCCCTTGAAGAAATTGTCAAGGAATCTGCTAAAGACCCATCCAAAGCCGGCATTTTCAACAATGCAGGTCAAGTTTGGAACCACAATTTTTTCTGGAATTCCCTCGCACCGGGCGGCGGTGGCACTCCGACAGGAGCTTTAGCTGAGAAAATCAACGCCGACTTCGGCAGCTTCGACAAATTCAAAGAAGAATTCAAGACTGCTGCGACAACTCAGTTCGGTAGCGGCTGGGCTTGGCTGGTTTTGGACAACGGCACTTTGAAAGTTACCAAAACTGCTAACGCTGACACCCCGGTAGCACACGGCCAAACTCCGTTGCTGACTTTGGATGTGTGGGAACACGCTTATTATTTGGATTTCCAAAACCGCCGTCCCGACTACATTACTAATTTCTTGGATAATTTGGCTAACTGGGAGTTTGCAGCAGCAAATTTGGCTGCGGCTTAGTAGCATCTTAGTTTGAGGACTAAAGTCCTCACTACAAACTTTATCGGTTTGTAGTGAGGACTTTAGTGGTGATGAATGAGAATTATTTAACCTGACATCTTGCAGCAATATCAATAAGAGGATTTTTCGTGGGGTCGGGCGGGTTTATAGAACCTATTTGCAAGCTTTAAGGCTGTTGGCGAACCCGCCCCTAGGGCTAATTGAGAATGGTGCAAGATATCAGTTTAACCACACTTGCTATTAAGGATCGCGAATTAAATAACTTACAATTTTAATTGTTATTGTGGGATGGGCCTAAGAGCCCGTCCTTTTTGGACGGGCTCTTAGGCCCATCCCACTTTCAAGAGTGGAAGTTATTTAATTCTCATTCCTAAGCTGTTCGGCATTTAAAAGACGATTGTAGGGTGCCCAGCGTACAGAAGTGTTTCCCGCATAAGCGCGTAAGTGTTCACTCCTGACGCACCATACAAGCCTCGTTAGTGGTTTAAATGCTCCACAGCTTAGCAGACAAAAACAGCTTTCAACATTCCTTCGTCTCGGTCTGGGTGGAGTTCAAATCCTAGTTTTTTACAGAGGCTCTGCATCTTGTAGTTGCTATTAAGAATGTAGCCAACGATCGCCTCTAATTTCTCTTCCTGACCAATTTGCAACATCCGCCTCAATAATTCTGTTCCCAAACCGCGCTGCTGATAGCTATCGCTAACGATGAGGGCAAATTCGGCTTGGTTTGTGCCGTGGAGTTTGCTCAGACGCGCTATTCCCAAAATCCGGTGTGCTGAGGTTTCCGGGTCTGGACGATCGGCTACTAACACCATTTCGCGATCGTAGTCAATAAAACAAATCCGGGTCAAACGTTCGTGAGCAATGCGGTGCTTTAACTTTACCATGTGAGCGTAGCGCAAATACACGCTCTCTTCGGAAAGTTCTTTGTGGAAGAGCACCATCAGCGGCTCATCTTCTGGGCGAATCGGACGGATGGTGATGGGACGATCGCCCTCCGTTGACCATTTTTGAACGTATTGCGTAGGATAGGGGCGAATCGCCGTTGAAATGGGGTTTTCCGTTGTTTGCAGAACAACACGGGCATCAAGAGCGATCGCACCTTCAGGAGAAACCAACAGCGGATTAATATCAATCTCGGCAATTTGAGGTTGCTCTACAATCAGTTGACTGAAACGAACTAATAACTGTTCGAGTTGTACCAGGTCAATTGCCGATCTGCCGCGCACTCCTTGCAAAGCTTTATAGATGCGAGTTTGCTCCATCATCCGCCGCGCTAAGGTGGTATTTAAAGGCGGAAGTGCGAGCGATCGATCTTGAAAGACTTCCACTAATTGTCCGCCGGAACCAAACAGCATCACCGGCCCAAATTGTGGGTCAATACTGCTACCCAAAATTAGTTCATAGCCTTCCAAATGCACCATCGCCTGCACGGTTACGCCAAGAAACGCTGCAGGATCGATCGCCCGTACCCGCTGGGCGATCGCCTCAAAGGCACTAATTACAGCCTTAGCATCGCCTAAATTTAGTTGGACGCCCCCCACATCGGTTTTGTGAGTAATCGTCTCAGAATGGAGTTTTAGCACCACTGGATAACCGAGGATCTCGGCAATTTCCACAGCTTCGGCCGCACTCGCTGCAATTTCTGTCGCTACGGTGGGAATCCCGTAAGCTGCTAGCAACTGTTTTGATTCGTACTCGGTTAATAGAGTGCGATTGTTTTGACGGGCGGCAGTCAAAATCTTCGCAGCAGTAGCACACCCGGAAGTATCGAGTTCGCAATCAGCGGGGAGAGATGGCGTTTCGTAGATAGCGCGCAGGTTGTATGTGTACCGCCACATATAGTTGAATAACCTGACGGCGGTATCGGGATAAGGGAAAGTCGGAATATTTGCCTGATTGAGAATTTGCGTTCCCGCTGACACTTCCACACCGCCCATCCAGCTTGCTAATAAGGGCTTTCCGAGTTTGCTGTAAGACTTAAGTTTTTCTGCGGTTTGGGTGGGATTTGTCATCGCTTGTGGCGTCAGGATGACCAGCAATCCGTCACTATTGGGATCGGGAGCGACAACTTCTAAAGTTTTGGCGTAAAGATCGCTACTAGCATCGCCCAAAATATCGATCGGGTTGTGATGACTCCACTGAGGTGGCAAAAACTCATCAAGTCGCTGCAGCGTCTCCGGTGCCAAATCTGCCAGGGCACCGCCGTCGCTAATTAAGGCATCAGTGGCGATCGCCCCTGGGCCTCCGGCATTGGTGACGATCGATAGGCGGTTGCCCTGCGGTCGCGGTTGCTTGGCCAGAATTTCTGCCATGTCGAACAAATCGGAAATCGTATGTACGCGCAACGTGCCACAGCGGCGGAAAGCAGCGTTAAGCACGTCATCGCTGCCGGTCAAAGCTCCCGTATGGGAAGCGGCGGCTTGGGCGGCGGCGGCGGTACGTCCTACCTTGAGAATGATGATCGGTTTGTCGATCGCCACTGGGCGGGCGGCGGACAGGAACGAACGAGCATCACCCATAGATTCCATGTACAAAACGATACTGTGAGTATGGGGATCGTCCCCGAAATACTCGATCAGATCGCCCCAACCGACATCGAGCATAGAGCCGATCGATACAAAGGCGCTAAAACCGACATTTTCCCCCAAACTCCAGTCGAGAATCGAAGTACAGAGGGCGCCGCTTTGACTGATGAAAGCGACATTACCCGGACGGGCGATCGTACCTGCAAAAGTAGCATTGAGCCCAACCACAGGATTCATCACACCGAGGCAATTTGGGCCGATAATCCGCATTCCGCCCAGACGCGCTTGGGCGAGAACTTGCTGTTCTAAAGCCTCCCCAGCCGCACCAATCTCTTTAAAGCCTGCAGAAACAATAATTGCTCCTTTCACCCCAGCAGCGATACATTCGCGGATCACTTGCGGCACCCCAGCAGCCGGCGTAGCAATCACCGCCAGATCCACTACTTCCGGGACGCTAGCAATGTCAGGATAAGACTTGAGCCCCAAGACGCTGTGGCGCTGCGGATTCACTGGAAAAACTGTGCCGCCAAACGGATTCCGAATCAAGTTCCACAGGAGAGTTCGTCCAACGCTTCCTTCTCTCTCTGTTGCGCCGATTACAGCCACGGAGCGAGGCCGAAAAATCCGATCGAGCGGATGACGCTGTTCTTTCCAAATATCGTGAGCCCGATCGCTCGCAGTGCTTTGATTCATTGAATTTATCTGCATAGTACCCTACTTCAATTAATCAGCAATTAATATTGCTCTGCTTTCGATAACTATCACCGAATCAAATCCGAACTCTTTTTCTGCTTTTTTTCTGCTTTTTCTTCATCTTCTTCGGGTGTTTGCGGTTCCTGAAAAAAAAAATCTCATTGCCCGTTTCCGACACGCCCGCCCTTAAACAACATTTGGGTTGTCTAAGTGTTAGTTCGGGAACCCCTTTGGTCAGAGCTTCCTCAACAATTCACGAGGAGGTTCTGCCTACTATCTATCTTAATTCTTCCCACCAAATTAGCAAGTCAACTTTTGTAACAAATAGCGAACCGGGTATTTAAAATATTGAAATTAAATATATACTAGATATAGTGGTCGAAGCAAAAAAGATCGATCGCTAATAAAAAATTGAGGTGAAAGCAAGCTATGTTTGCAGAATGGCACGGCTTTACTGAAGGCAACTGGACAAACGAAGTCAACGTCAGAGACTTCATCCAAAAGAATTACACCCCCTACGAAGGGAATGCAGAATTTCTCACAGCACCAACCGAAAAAACCCAGCAACTTTGGCAAAAAGTTCTGGAATTAATGAAGCAAGAGCGCGAAAAAGGTGTATTGGATGTTGATACAAAAGTTCCCACATCGATCACGGCTCATGCAGCAGGATACATCGATCGCGACTTAGAACAAATAGTAGGTTTGCAAACAGATCGACCTTTGAAACGCGCGATTATGCCCTTGGGCGGGATTCGCGTTGTCAAGGCCGGTTTAGAAGCTTACGGCTATCAGCTCGACCCGCAAACTGAAGAAATATTTACGAAATATCGCAAAACTCATAACGATGGTGTATTCGATGCTTACACGCGCTCGATGCGTCTGGCGAGACGTTCGGGTATCATCACAGGTTTGCCAGATGCCTACGGACGCGGGCGGATAATTGGTGACTATCGGCGCGTTGCTTTGTACGGTGTCGATCGCCTAATTGAGGATAAAAAAACACAGCAAGAATCACTCGAACTAGACGCGATGGACGAGGGAACAATTCGCTTGCGCGAAGAGTTATCCGAGCAAATTCGGGCATTGTTTGAGTTAAAAGAAATGGCTGCTAGCTACGGCTTTGATATTAGCCGTCCGGCAGCAAATGCACGAGAAGCTGTCCAGTGGCTGTATTTTGGCTACTTGGGAGCAGTGAAAGAACAAAACGGGGCAGCGATGTCTCTCGGCCGCGTATCGACGTTTTTAGACATTTATTTCGAGCGCGATTTACAAAGTGGCGCGAGTTCCGAAGTGGAATTGCAAGAACTGATCGACCATTTTGTAATGAAACTCCGCATGGTGCGGTTTTTGCGAACTCCCGACTATAACGCTCTGTTTTCTGGCGATCCAACTTGGGTAACAGAGGCGATCGGCGGTATCAGCGATGACGGTAGAACATTGGTAACTCGTAACAGTTTCCGATTCTTGCACACCCTGTCAAACCTCGGTACTGCACCCGAACCAAATCTCACCGTTTTGTGGTCGGAAAACTTGCCGGAAAACTTCAAAGAATTCTGTGCGAAGGTATCCAGCGACACAAGTTCTATTCAGTACGAAAACGACGATTTGATGCGTCCTCAATACGGCGATGATTACGCGATCGCCTGTTGTGTTTCCGCCATGCGAATTGGCAAGCAAATGCAGTTTTTCGGCGCGCGAGTTAACTTAGCTAAGACTTTGCTCTATGCGATTAACGGCGGTAAAGATGAGAAGTCCGGCGACCAAATCGCGCCGCAGTTCCCACCGATTACTACCGAATATCTCGATTATGACGAGGTAAGAGCCAGGTTCCGCGACATGATGGCGTGGTTGGCAAAAACGTATATCAATACGTTGAATGTCATTCACTATATGCACGACAAATACTGCTACGAACGCCTGGAAATGGCACTGCACGATCGCGATGTTTACCGGACAATGGCCTGCGGAATTGCCGGATTGTCGGTGGTGGCGGACTCCCTGTCGGCGATTAAAAACGCTAAAGTTAAGGTGATTCGCAACGAGCAAGGTTTGGCAGTGGATTACTCGATCGAAGGAGAATATCCCAAATATGGCAATAATGACGATCGCGTAGACAGTATAGCCATCGAACTTGTGCAAAGCTTCATGAACGAAATTCGCCAGCACAAAACCTACCGCGGCGCTGTAGCGACTCAATCGGTACTCACAATTACCTCTAACGTAGTTTACGGCAAAAAAACTGGTAGCACTCCCGACGGACGTAAAGCCGGCGAACCCTTTGCTCCCGGTGCTAACCCGATGCACGGCCGAGATTCCTGTGGGGCGATCGCATCCTTATCTTCTGTAGCCAAACTGCCTTACAGTGATTGTCAAGATGGCATATCGAATACTTTTTCGATTCTACCGCAAGCCTTGGGCAGAATGGAGAGCGATCGGACTAACAACCTAGTTAGTCTTATAGACGGTTACTTCCACGATGGCGGCCATCACATCAATGTTAACGCCCTCGATCGGCAAACATTACTAGATGCGATGGAACATCCAGAAAACTATCCCCAGCTAACAATTCGCGTCTCCGGTTATGCGGTTAATTTCATCAAACTTACCCGCGAACAGCAATTAGATGTGATTAAACGGACTTTCCACGAACGCGTCTAAATCCCAGCAGAAAAAACTCGGCGATTGAAACCGCTCAAGAGTCAAACGAAGTCCGAGCTGAGGGGGACTCAAGAAGCGCCTACATAATTGGTTCTGCATAAGTCTTTTTTCGTCTAGTTTCGCTGTTAAACCATGAGGCCAGATCCCCCCTAACCCCCCTTAAGAAGGGGGGAACAAGAGTATTCTTGAATTCCCCAGACTATCTGGGGATTCAAGGGGAACCGTCCACTTCTCAAAGTCAACCCCTACTCCCCTTTTTAAGGGGGATTTAGGGGGATCGAGCCTCAGCAACCAAACGAACAATCCGCAAGTTTCCCGGCTTAAGTTAACACCGAGATTCCCTCATCTCAAATCCGTTAGCATCGTCCTGTATTCATCTCTCTCTTCTCTTCCTCTGCGTTCTCTGCGTACTCTGCGGTTTAATCATTCCAATGCAACCGGAATTGATATCATCCCTACTCTCAAAATCCTTACCAACAAACAGCAAATTAAATGTCTGGAATTGGTCGCATTCACTCAATCGAAACATTTGGTACAGTAGACGGCCCCGGAATCCGGTTTATCGTCTTCACCCAAGGCTGTCCGTTACGCTGTCTGTACTGTCACAATCCCGACTGTCGCAATTCCCACGATGGTAAAGAAGTAACCGTCGATTATTTAATCGAGCAAATTATAAAATGTAAATCCTACCTACGGAAAGGAGGCGTTACCGTCAGCGGCGGCGAACCATTGATGCAGCCGGATTTTGTCAAAGAAATCTTTACCCGCTGTCATCAAATGGGTTTGCATACAGCGCTGGACACATCAGGCTTCTGTGTTTTAGACGTTGCTAAACCGGTTCTGGAAATGACCGATCTGGTTTTGTTGGACATCAAATCCTACATTCCCGAACTCTATTACAAAGTCACCAATGTTTCCATCGAGCCTACTTTAGCAATGGCCAAATATCTCAGCGAAATTGGCAAACCGACGTGGATTCGCTTCGTTCTAGTTCCTCACCTCACCGATCACATCGAAAACGTAGAAAAATTAGCGGAGTTTATTGCCAATCTGAACAATGTGGAAAAAGTCGAAGTATTACCATTTCATAAAATGGGAGAATACAAATGGGAGCAATTAAAATTGGATTACGAACTCAAGGATACACCTCCAGCTTCACCGGAACTCGTGCAACAAACAGTTGATATTTTTCGCAGTCGCGGGGTCAATGCGATCGGAGCTAGCGGTATATAATAATTAAAAGGCCACGTTCACAAGTCACCCACAATCTTGAAATTATCTGCGTCGATCTGCAGGTTCCCTACCAATCAAAGATTGAGGCAATAATTTTTCCGAAATCCACATCACGAAAAATCACATGAAAGTTACCAATTTAGAAGAATTAGAAGTCCTAATTCAAAAAGTAAAAGCAGCCCAAGCTGAGTTTGCCACCTACACTCAAGAACAAGTCGATCGCATATTCAAGCAAGTAGCTTTAGCCGCTAATGCCGCCCGCATTCCCTTAGCCAAAGCAGCAGTCAAAGAATCGGGAATGGGAGTCATCGAAGATAAGGCAATCAAAAATCATTTTGCCTCGGAAATGATTTACAACAAATATAAAAACGACAAGACTTGTGGTATCATCGAGTCCGATCGGCATTTTGGCTACGAACGCATTGCCGAACCAGTGGGATTGCTAGCGGGAATCGTTCCTGTAACTAACCCGACTTCCACCACCATCTTTAAGTCATTAATCGTGCTCAAGACGAGAAATGGCATTATATTTTCGCCCCATCCCCGCGCCAAATCCTGCACGGCTGCGGCGGCAAAAATCCTCCTCGATGCTGCTGTAGCAGCCGGCGCACCACCGGATATTATTGGGTGGATTGATGAGCCAACTGTGCCACTTTCCCAAGCTTTGATGCAGCACCCCGATATCAAACTAATTTTGGCAACTGGCGGGCCGGGAATGGTAAAAGCTGCCTACTCTTCAGGACATCCCTCCCTCGGTGTCGGCGCTGGAAATACTCCCGCCATCATCGATGAAACCGCTCACATCCAAATGGCTGTCAGCTCAATTTTGCTCAGCAAAACTTTCGACAACGGCACGATTTGTGCTTCGGAACAATCGGTAGTTGTTGTGGATGAGGTGTACGATGCCGTGCAACTGGAATTTATCAAGCGCGGTGCTTATTTCCTGAATGCTGAAGAACGAGAAAAAGTGCGGCGGGTAATCTTAATTGATGGTCGATTGAATGCCGAAATAGTCGGACAATCGGTGCAAAAGGTGGCGCAGATTGCGGGTTTTGTAGTGCCGTCAAACATCAGGGTTTTGATTGGAGAAGTGGATACGATAGGTAAAGAAGAACCCTTTGCTTGTGAAAAACTTTCGCCGATTCTCGCCATGTACCGCGCCAAGGACTTTACTGAAGCAGTAGACAAAGCTGAAGCGCTGATAATTTTTGGCGGACACGGACATACTTCTGTACTCTACACCGCCCCCCACAATCAGGAACACATTCGTTATTTTGAAAGCAAATTAGAGACTTCGCGGGTGCTGATTAATACGCCTTCTTCTCAAGGTGCGATCGGCGATTTGTACAATTTCCGCCTCGATCCCTCCCTTACCCTCGGTTGCGGTAGCTGGGGCGATAATTCGATTTCTGTCAACGTGACACCCCATCACCTGCTCAATATCAAAACCGTAGCAGAGCGACGCGAGAATATGCTCTGGTTCCGCATTCCTCCCAAGATTTATTTTAAGTCGGGTTGTCTTCCTGTAGCTTTGAGGGATCTTGCAGGTAAGAAACGTGCTTTGATTGTGACGGATAAACCATTGTTTGAATTGGGATTGACTAAGGAAGTCACAGAGAGTTTGGAAGAAATCGGCATCGATCACTACACATTTTACGATGTGGAACCCGATCCTTCGCTGGCTACTGTTCGCAAAGGTTTAGAAATCTGCAATAGTTTCCATCCAGATGTGATTATTGCTTTTGGTGGTGGCTCGCCGATGGATGCTGCTAAAGTAATGTGGCTGATGTATGAGCATCCAGAAATTGAGTTTGAAGGATTGGCGATGCGGTTTATGGATATCCGCAAGCGGGTATACGAACTGCCGCCTTTGGGTTCAAAGGCAATTATGGTGGCAATTCCAACTACTTCGGGAACGGGTTCGGAAGTCACGCCTTTTGCGGTTGTTACGGATGAACGATCGGGGATTAAGTATCCGCTGGCAGATTATGCTCTGACTCCGAGTATGGCGATCGTCGATCCAGAACTTACGCTGAATATGCCCCGGAAACTGACTGCTTACGGCGGCATTGATGCGCTAACCCACGCTTTAGAAGCTTATGTTTCTGTGTTGGCTTCTGAGTATACAAATGGTTTGGCTTTAGAAGCGATTCGTTTGCTGTTTAAATACCTGCCCAGCGCTTACAAAAATGGTGCCAACGATCCGAAAGCGCGGGAGAAAGTACATTATGCTGCTACGATCGCCGGCATGGCATTTGCCAACTCTTTTCTGGGGGTTTGTCACTCAATGGCTCACCAATTAGGTGCAACTTGCCACGTCCCTCACGGTTTAGCGAATGCGCTGATGATTTCTCACGTAATTCGCTACAATGCAACGGATGTTCCGTTCAAACAAGCCATTTTTTCTCAAAACAAGTATCCTAACAGCAAGTGGCGTTATGCTCGAATTGCAGACTATCTGAATTTGGGTGGGGATACAGAAGATGAAAAAGTGGAGAAGTTGATCGCAGCGGTGGAAGATCTGAAGCGTGAGGTAGATATTCCTAGCACGATTCAGGAGGCGATCGCCAGTCAGGGAATGAGTGATGATTTCTTTTTTGCTCGCGTTGAGGAAATGGCCGATCACGCTTTTGACGATCAGTGTACCGGAGCGAACCCCCGCTATCCGCTGATTGAAGATTTAAAGCAACTTCTGCTGCAAGCGTATTCTGACGGCGACACTTCTGATCTCAATCGAGTGTTAACTTTAGTGTAATCGGCGCGGTGCCATAGATTTCTCCTCAAAAGCCTGTCAATGGGGGGCAGGATACCTAACTCCTACTCCCCACAGTTTCTGGAGAAATCTAACGCAGGGCCCGGTGGTGAAAATAAACCCCGAAGCGGATCAAAATACCAAGTAGGGGTTGAAAAAATATGAAATTGTGTTATAATTTTAGAGGTAACTTTTTTACGAATTTTGTAGTTTTAGTGGCTGTTCGCGCGATGACCTCTTCACCAACCATAGCACCCGTTCGATCGAGTCAAGTTACCCGCAAACCTTATCCCAACTATCGGGTAATAGTCCTCAACGACGATTTCAACACATTTCAGCACGTTGTGGAATGTTTGACGAAATACATTCCAGGGATGACGAGCGATCGAGCTTGGAAACTCGCCAACCAAATCCACCACGAAGGCCAAGCCACCGTGTGGGTTGGCCCGCAAGAGCAAGCAGAACTTTATCATATGCAATTGAGCCGTGCTGGACTGACAATGGCTCCGCTAGAGTCTACTTGAAAAGTGTCTAGAGGGCCGAAAGTTCGATGAATTTTCGGTAATTAATCTGAAATTGAACGCAGATTGGGATTTAAGAGGCGATCGTGATTTTGCCAATCATCCCCGCCTCTGTATGTCCGGCTACCGTACAGCGCAGGTTGTAGGTTCCCGATTTCATCGGCACAAACACCCATTCTGCCATAGCGCCCGGTTTAAGTTCTAGTTCGTGAATCGCTCCTTTAATTTCCACTTTCCCAGCTTCAACTTTTTGAGTCCAACTCGCATCAGCAAAGTTTTTAGCAGTAAAATAATGTTTCTGCGAACTGGGATTTTTTAGCACTAATTTATAGCGCTTGCCCGATTCAAATTCTAGCAGATTGGGAAAGAATTTGAGTTCCCCAGCTTCGTTACCTAAACTAACAGTAATTTCGGTAACAGGTTGGCGAGACAAATCACCGGCAGCACTAGCAATTGTCGCTGGCATCAAGATTGTGCTCAAACATAAAATTAGTCCCAAAATCACCTTGAAAGTTTTTTGTAACCCCTGGCTGCGGTAGAATTTGCCTAATTGCCAACCGAGTAAATTGATCATGGCTGTTCTGACTACTGTTAACTATTAACTGACTAATGACTAATGACAACTGACAACTGACTACTGACTACTGACTACTGACTACTGACTACTGACTAATGACTTAATTCGATCGCCAAACTTCATCCCAAGGCCCGCCCCCAACTTCCAAACCCGATAAAGAGCTTTGAGCCTCTAAGATAATTCTAGAACGCTGCTTGCCATTTTTTTCCACATTTCCCCCCAACAACTCTCGCAGTTGCAAGCGCAATTCACCGTGCGTCGTATCCCGGCAGCAAAAAGCCATGCCTTTTTCGGTAGGAGTTCGCACATAACTACCAGGAATGTTTGTAGTGCCAATCAACTCAACTTCAAACTGACTGTTTCTAGCCTGCATTTTCCAGCTTCCCCAAGGTTCAATAGTCCAACTAACTTGCGAATTCCAAGGCACAAATTCGTAAAATTTGCCTCGGTAATGCAGACCAATCATTGCTACCGATTCCATCCACCACAGCACGCCCCGCTTGCCACCACCTGCGGTTAAAGCTAAATCATTTTCGCCTTGAAAACAATTGCAATTAATCCAAAACCACTTTTGCGGAAAAGCACCGCCCCAGTTTTTTTCGCTGTAAGCGGGAGCATCTTTAAATTCGTAGCGATCGCCATTCCAATCGATCCAGCCCGTGGCTAAACCGTGAGCCATTAAAATTTGCCATCCAGGCTCAAAAACGGGCAGTAAAGATAGCATTCCTGCGGTAGATTTCTGGATTTCTTCAGAGTTTCCCCAGCCATAGATAGGTTGAATTTCGTACTGCCAAAAACAGTGGCTGCCGCTTCCCGGATCGTGCAAATAACCTTGATTTAAAGTAGCAGTAGCTTGATAGCCTTCTTCGACGCTGCTGTCGAATACTGCCGGCTCTAAATATTGGGGTTTAATTTGTAAATCTGTTTTGCCCCAATGTCCGAAACCTAAGCTTTCTCTGTGCGCCCAAAACTTATTTACATCTGGAAAGGTGCGACACAAATAGCTATCTTTCGGACCGAGAATCTGAGCTGCACCGCCACTGTAAGGTTGACCGCCTCTGGGGTCTTCGATGGAATACATGAATGCAAAGGATTGTCCGTGAATCGGTAATGTTATTCGGTAGTACCAGCCTTCAAAAAAGCGGCGTGAACTACCGTCCCAGTGGTAGCCACTGTGGGGAGTTTCAAGAGTTTTGAGTTTTGAGAGTGAATTTGACATAGAATTACCAATAGCATGACAGGGAATTCACGGATAACTGTTTCTTCCTTCTTCCTTCTTCCTTCTTCCTTCCTTTATGTCTCTAGCACTTTGGCGATCGCCCTTAGCTCGTGCCCTCCACCGCAACCGCAGTCTTGCTTTTGCCCGTTACTTGCAACTAGCAACTGTTCGGGCTACCGGGCGTCCGGCTAACCGCACTGTGGTGTTTCGAGGCTTTTTAGCAGATACTAATCAGTTAAAGTTTATTACAGATATTCGCAGTGAAAAGGCTGAGGAGATTAATCTCTATCCTTGGGGGGAAATTTGCTGGTATTTCCCGAAAACTCGCGAACAATTTCGGATTGCTGGAAAGCTAGTTTTGGTAGGGGCAGATTATCCAGATGCCCAGTTGTGTTCATCGCGGTGCACAACTTGGCAGGAGCTTTCTGAGGCGGCTAGATCGCAGTTTGCTTGGCCTCATCCGGGGGATGACAAAGCCGAGGCTAGTGCTTTTGATTCTGCTTCCCCAGATGCGATCGAGCCGCTGCCTAATTTTTGCTTGCTGTTGTTGGAACCGGAAACGGTGGATTTGTTGGAGTTGCGGGGGGAACCGCAAAACCGATCGCTTTATCGGCGCGACGGGGAGGGAAATTGGTCTGTGCGATCGGTTAATCCTTGAAAAAGAAGTCAACCGATTTTAGATTTTAGATTTTAGATTTTAGATTGAAGAAAGCGACTCCACTGATAAATCTGGGTAGTCATTAGTCAGTGATTATTGGTTATTGGTTATTTGTTACCAATAACCTTCCAGGCCCCATTGCCAATTCCCTGTTTGGCCAATTCCCTGTTTGGCCAATTCAAATTTTAGATGCCGCTGCCGTCGAAAAATTCTTGAATTGCTTTATCTTTTAACTTGCAGCTAGGGGTTGTAACTAGCTGTGTTTTTTCGGCTACGGCTACATTGCTGGCTTGGTTTAAAGCTTCTGATACTGAGTGGAAATTGTGGGAAGTGGGATCAGAAGTTAAGGAGACAGATGGTTGAGGAACCAAACTTTTTACTTGCTGTTCGAGGGATTCGATACGATCGAGCAAAGAGCGAATTACCACAGCTTCCGAATCCGGCAAACTGCCGTGTTCTAGGGGATTGACGCGCACTCCCGATCGATAGACGATGCGGCCGGGAATCCCTACCACTGTGCAGTCAGATGGTACGTCGCGGAGTACGACGGAACCGGCGCCGATGCGGACGTTATTGCCAATTTGCAGATTGCCGAGTACCTTGGCGCCGGCACCGACAACTACGTTTTCGCCGACTGTAGGGTGACGCTTGCCGCTTTGTTTGCCAGTACCGCCTAGGGTGACACCTTGGTAAATTAGGGCAAAATCGCCGATAATCGCTGTTTCGCCGATCACAACCCCCATACCGTGGTCGATGAATACGCTTTTGCCGATGGTTGCCCCTGGGTGGATTTCAATTCCGGTCAAAAAGCGAGCTATGTGGGAAATCAAGCGGGGGATGAAGGGAAGTCCCAACACGTAAAGCCAGTGTGCGAGGCGGTGCAGCACTAGGGCTTGAAGACCGGGGTAGCAAAACAAAACTTCCAGCCAGTTGCGAGCTGCAGGGTCGCGATCGAAAATTATACTGAAGTCAGCTCTAAGAGTCTTTAGCACTTTCGGAGTTACCTATTTTGGTTAAACACGCCACTTTCGATTTTACATTTTACTGGATGGGGAAGTGAGCGGTCGATCGGGAGATTGGGGGATATGACGGAGTGGAACCGTGGGAGAGTGGGAGATTGGGGGAGAATTTGATGATATTTTATTGTCTCCATCCAACAGCGCCGCTGCGTTCTATTCCTGTACTGAGATTGTATAGTTAGACTTGACTCCGGGTTCGACAGTACCTACCCAAATCCTGTAAGAGCCTGCTTGCCAGTCAGAATCAAGTATGCCAGCATCTTTATTCTGACCTATATCGTCTCCGCAGCGCACCGCATTACCGGGGCCTTGTACGAGTAAGGTTGTGTCCTTGCCTCCGCTGTTGATTTGGAGTGTGAGTTTTGAAAAGTTTTGCTGCAAGACTATGATGTGGTCGGGAGTTGGGGTGGCAAAACCCAAACATTTGTTTTTGTGGCGATCGGCGTTGGCTATGGCAGATAGAGAGTAGGATCCGCCTGTGGAACCTCTCAAAACTGCTGTTGGGGCTGCAAAACCTCGCGATAAACTTAAAGTGCCGAAATTGGCTGTTTCTGCTAAAACTGGTAGGGCGACGATCGCCGCGATCGCACCCAAGAGCGCACCGTTTTTGAAATTGGCTCCCTGATTAAACAACATGGCCATACTCCTGGCGTCACAACTTAAAATCACAACTCAGAATTTACCCATCGCAGCCCCTGGAATACAAACTATGGAGGAAGAATAATTTTTTTTAAATTAGTTCAACACCTCCTGGCTTATCTTCCTTATGTCTATCAGGACAATCCCTCTACGATCGCGCTCGCTTGTGCCACTCGGATTTCTGCCACAGGCGATCGACTCATATCCGAAATTGTACGGTGTCAAGATGATAAATTTGATACTTTTAGCCTTGCTGTTGGCCCTCGGTTCCCTATTGACACAGGTCTTGGTATTGTTACCTATAGGTCTATCTGGCTGGCTCCACCTGCCTAATTGGCTGAGCCTGACCTTGATTTTTCTGGCTATTTCTTGGTGCTTGGGGGATTAGTAAGCAGTCATGAGTTAATTAGTGATTAGTCAATAGCTAACGCTCAATCATTCCGCTTCCCCCAAGGGTCAAGGCCCGATCGCCCCGGTCTGATGATGTATACTTCACAATTGACAATTCAAGAATCTAAAATCTAGGATTTGACATCTACCTATAGAATGATGCAACGACAAGTTTATTCGATCTCAGCATTTCACTCTCCTGACAAAAGCCTGGGGGAAACTCCTAAAAAACAGGATCGTCCGATACACCGGGCGATCGTGTTAATGCTGGTGGCAACAGGTTTGCTGGGCCTGCACGCTAGTCGGCTGGTGGAATTGCAACTGATACAAGGGAAGCAACACCGGGAACGAGCCGAAAACAATCGCGTTCGCCTAGTGCCCATGCCGGCGAATCGCGGACACATTATCGATCGCAAAGGCAAGTTGCTAGCTGCAAACAATTTAGCTCGATCGGTATATTTGTGGCCGAAAGAACAAACGCCGGAACAGTGGAAAGTGACAGCAGAAAAGTTGAGTCCGCTGGTTAAAATTCCAGCAAAAGAAATTTTAAAAAAAATAAAAGAGGTCGATCCTCAATCCTATAGACCGGTGCGGCTCAAGCAAGCAATGCCGCCAGAGGTGTTCGTGCCACTAGCAGAAGAGGTGGGACAAATGCGGGGAGTGGAAGTGCGGCCAGAAGCGAACCGCTACTATCCCGAAGGCAGTTTGGCATCTCACGCGATCGGATATATCGGCGAAGCTACCGCAGCCGACTTGGAAGCTCATCCTGAATATCCGATGGGGATGATTGTCGGTCAAATGGGCATAGAAGCGAGCTCTAACGAGAAGATTGCGGGAGTGTGGGGCGATCGGCTGATCGAAGTAAATGCCCAAAATGAAGAATTGCGGCTGATGGGAGAGACACCGCCCAAACCCGGTGAGGCGGTGCAGCTAACCATAGACTTGTCCATGCAAAAAGCAGCCGAAAAAGCCCTGGGGAACCGCCGGGGAGCAGTAGTGGCGCTGGATGTCAACACCGGGGCGGTATTAGTTATGGCCAGCCACCCGACTTTTGACCCCAATCTGTTTACGCGAAAAATCACTAAGGATGAGTGGAAAACTCTTCAAGATCCGGAAAATCCATTTTTGAATCGGGCCACGCAGGGCTATCCCCCCGGTAGCACCTTTAAAATTGTGACTTCCGTCGCGGCCCTGGAGTCGGGCAAATTTTCGCCGGACTCAATTCTCGGTACTTCGTCTTACATTACTGTGGGGGGAATTGATTTTAACGAACACAGTGGCGGTTTCGGCGACATCGGCTTTCGGGATGCTTTGGCTTTCAGCAGCAATACGTTTTTTTATCAATTGGGGATTAGTACCGGGCCGGAGCAAATTTCTAAGTGGGGACAGCGCTTGGGAATTGGCAAGGATACGGATTTGAATCTTTTGGGGCTAGGCGGTGGCGATTACGGTCAAATCCCGACGCCGGAGGAGAAGGAGAAACTTTATAAAGAACCTTGGTATGCGGGTGATACGGTAACGATGTCGATCGGGCAGGGGTTGGTGTTGATGACTCCTTTGGAGGGGGCGGTAATGGTGAGTTCGATCGCTAATGGGGGTTATCGCGTGAAGCCTCATCTTTTGACTTCTATGACCGGCACAGCGGAGACTCAACGGGTACATACGGGGATGAAACCTTCAACAGTTCAGGTGATTAAGGAAGGACTGATCGCGGTAGTTGCCGAGGGTACTGGACAGGGATTGAATGACGGTTCGATTCCGCTGACGGCGGGCAAAACAGGGACTTCGGAGGTCATCGGACAGGAGGATCACTCTTTGTATGTCGCCTTCGGGCCCGCCCAGAAGCCGGAAATTGCGATCGCCGTGGTTGTGGAAAATGGCGGTTATGGTTCTGTTGCCGCCGCCCCGATCGCCAAAGAGGTATTTCAAGCTTATTTTGGGCCACAGAAAAATGTGAAGCAGCCAGTAGTTATTAGTCCTTAGTCCTTAGTCCTTAGTCAGTAGTCATTAGTCATTAGTCCTTAGTTATTGGGAATGGGGAATTGGGCATAATGTCTTGTTTTTCTTCTGACTTCTGACTACTGACTAATGACTACTGACTACTGACTACTAACTAATTGAGCCGCATAAATATAGTAGCTTTGCGAATTCCTGTTATTTCTCCCGTACTGGTGACAGTTAGCGATCGCAAGTGATCGAACAATGGTCTTGCCGAAAGTTCAATTAACCTCAACAGCGGGATTTGTTTTTCCCAAATTGCCCTGCTGGAGGGCCAGTCTAAATAAAAATAGCCGTCGTTAGAGGGCGGAAGCGGTTCAATGCTGGTTTGAAAATCTTGATTGGCAACTAAAGAGACTGTTTCTGCTGCTTCTAGTGCTGCGTCCATTGCTTCTACTGAAGTGGTGAAAATTTCGTATTTGCCGACGGTGGCTCGGACTCCTTTTGCCTCGGTTTCGATCGCACTTTTTCTATTATTTTCTTTACCATAATTCTGGCTAGTTGTCAACTGCGTCCAAGCGGTAATTTTCTGGTTTCTCAGAGTGAAGCTGCCGATGCTGTACTCTTTGCTGCGGGCAATTTCATCGAGTTTGTCGATCGCCTTTTGGGAATCAGCAGAGTTTTCGGCGGCAAAAATCCAGTCGGCACCATTTGACGAATTCGGAAGCACTGCTAAAGCGTATTCTCCTTGTACCCAGTCAAATATATCCTGCGGCAGGTTGACGCCCCAAAGTTGCTGAATATCTCCCAGGGTGCGATCGACTAAATTTGAGACTTCTGGATTAGTAGAAACCGCCGATGACAAATCAGCCCAAAAATTCCTTAAGTCGGTGCTGGCGACCGCGAAAGGACTCGCTGAGGGAATGTATTGCAAGGCTTGCACAGGTTCGGAAAGCGTTGGAGAAGCTGTGTTTTCTCGCGATGTCACTAAAGCAGTTTGAGCCAGCAATCCCCGTCGGTTGACTCCGACAGCAACTGCGAGGGAATTAAGAGAAACTTGGGGATTTTGCTCGGTTGCTGATTGCGGGAGATTGACAAATGCTAAAGCGATTCTGCCTTGAGTTAGCTGCTGCAAAGCTTTTTGATATTCCGGGGTATTGTTGAGATTTAGGTTTGCTGTTTCAAGGTTATTAATTGCATCTCGAATCACAATCGGGCTATTGGAAAATAAAACAAAACTTTGATTATTCCCAGAATTAAAATTACCGCCGATGGCTGCTGTTGCGAAGCTGGATGGCAACTTGGAAGTCGGCAGAGAAAACGGATTAAAAGGCGAAAGCGAAGCAGATTTTTTCTGGGATTTTGGTGCTTGTTTATAATTAATTCTCACGCCTTTATATATTTCCGACTGCACTGTTTTATCGCCACGAGATTGTTGGCGCCAGTAGGAGTCAAGAAATTTTTGGCTGCGATCGACCTTTTGGGAGGAAACGGCCAGCAAAAACCCGGCTTGTTGGCCGTTGCTGCTGTCGCCATCGAAATCTGGCGTTGTGACGGCGAGGGTAATTTCGTCACCTATCCAAGGTTGGATATCTCGACTGTAATCGAGGCCTGTATTGCCGAGGAAACTTTTTTTGATTTGCTCAAATTCTGCGTGCGATCGACTTCTTTCTTCGGGAGTGGCAAAAACTTGTCGCAATGCTTCGAGGCGATCGGGATTTACCAGCATTGATGCTAACAAAGGTGCTTGTTTCGAGACAAACACAGCCGCAGCCGGAGTAGTTGTCGGCCCGCCAGCGAGCAAATTCAGGGGAGTGTGAGTTGTCAGCCAGTAAAAACCACCGGCACTCAAGCCTAAGAGTGCCAAGACGCCAGCAAGGAGGAAAGAAAAGAACGATCGCAACTTCATACAACAAGGACTAATGACCACAGTCTATTATTAACTAGAGTAGCGCATGACCGTAGCTGTCGGCAGATACTTTTTGTGCTGTTCGCAAAAAAAAAGAATCAATTAAAATATTCTCAAGCTCTAAAACTCAAGTAAAATGCTAACAATATCAACGCCCCCCGAACAGCGAGTTTTACTGCAAAATATCAGTTGGCAGTTATATGAAAGCCTGCTAGCGGAACTGGGCAACCAACGTTCCACCAGAATTGCTTATCATCAAGGTCAATTAGAAATTATGGTGCCGCTACCGGAACATGAAAATCGCAACAGGCTGATCGATCGCTTAATTGTAACTCTCATAGAAGAACTCAATCTAGAGTACAACCCCTTTGGCTCGATGACGATCAAAAAACGCAAAAAAGCAGCGGGTAAAGAACCAGATTCCTGTTATTATATCCAGAATGAAGCACTGGTCAGAGGGAGAACAGAATTAGACTTTGCTCAAGATCCGCCGCCCGATTTAGCACTGGAAATTGATATTACCAGCAGTTCCTTAAATCAATTCGATTTATATGCAGATTTAGGCGTACCCGAAATTTGGCGGTACGATGGACGAAGCATCAAGTTTTATCAATTGCAAAATGGCGAATATGCCGAGTGCAATTTTTCGCGGGCTTTCCCGATGCTACCTACTGCAAAAGTTGAGGAATTTATCGATCGCACTCAAACTACAGGCGCAACCACAGCAGTGCGAGAATTACGGGAATGGGTCAATCGATTTTAGATTTTAGATTTTAGATTTTAGATTTTAGAATTGAAGCATTCACCCCACGAATAAATACGTTCGGCAAGTTTCATCGGATACAGGTTTTTTATTTTTCCACGGATGAATCCGGGGGCTTGTATCCTGGATGCTTTCGGTAAAAAATCAAAAAAATCAGTAATTGTGCAGTCTACCACGGCACTCCTCGCGCATCGGAAAAATCTGCATCTAGAACCACCCCCGCATCGAATACAGCATCAGTTAAATCAGCTTTTCTAAACGACGTTATCGACAATTTTTCTATCTGTTCAACAGCGATAAAAAAGCCGATCGCAGTTAACCCCAGAATTACCCCAGAAACCAAAAATAAGACAATTCCCCTGAGAGTATCTCCGCCCAAAAATGTCACAATACCGCTAGCGCCGATCGCAGCAGCAGCCCCAGCCACAGCCCCCGCCACAATCCCAGCCTCGCACCGAGTCGCAGCAATCGCCGTCGCAGCGGTTCCAGCCACAGCCACAGCCCCCGCATCCGCCCCGGCTATCAGTCCCGTCAAAGCCCCAGCAGCCGTCACTGTCACCGCTGTCACCCCAGCCCTAGCAATCAAATTTCTCACCCGCCTGCGGCTTTGTCCGGTTCTGACACCCTGAAAATTTGCCCCCCTCAAAATCGCCCCGGTGAAATTGCAGCCTCGAATGTCGCAACCGCTGAAATTCGCCCCAGATAAGTCAAGCCCTTTAAAAGAACGGTTCCGCAAGTTTTGGTTAGCAAAATTGAGATTTTGAGGTAAAGTCATTCGATTTTAGATTTTAGATTTTAGATTTTAGATTAACCAAGCAAGGATCTGGGTTTTTAGATTTTAGATTATAGATTTTAGATTAACCAAGCACAGGGCATTTAGAATAAAGCCTGTGGTTTATAACGAGTTTCCATGTCTCCCATCTCCGAATCCCCATTTTCCCCCGAACAAATTGCTGCTGAAAGACTCAAACCAGAAGAATATCAAGAAATCGTTCAGCGTCTTGGCCGCCATCCTAATAAAGCTGAATTGGGAATGTTCGGCGTCATGTGGAGCGAACACTGCTGTTACAAAAATTCGCGGCCACTATTAAAACAGTTTCCCACAGAGGGCGATCGAATTCTCGTCGGGCCCGGAGAAAATGCCGGCGTCGTAGACTTGGGAGAAGGCTTGCAACTCGCCTTCAAAATTGAATCCCACAACCACCCCTCAGCAGTCGAACCTTTCCAAGGTGCAGCAACCGGTGTCGGGGGGATTCTCCGCGATATCTTCACAATGGGTGCTCGCCCGATCGCACTTTTAAATTCCCTGCGTTTTGGCAACTTAGACGATGCTAAAACTCAGAGATTGTTCAAAGGCGTAGTATCAGGAATTTCCCATTATGGAAATTGCATCGGCGTACCCACAGTAGGCGGCGAAGTTTACTTCGATCCTGCTTATTCCGGCAACCCATTAGTTAACGTCATGGCCTTGGGTTTAATGGAAACTCAAGAAATCGTTAAATCCGGGGCATCCGGCATCGGAAATCCCGTGCTTTATGTCGGTTCAACTACCGGGCGAGATGGCATGGGAGGAGCAAGTTTTGCCAGTGCAGAATTGACAGACAAATCAATGGACGATCGCCCCGCAGTCCAAGTAGGAGATCCATTTTTAGAAAAATCCTTAATTGAAGCTTGTTTAGAAGCATTCAAAACCGGTGCAGTCGTCGCCGCCCAAGACATGGGTGCAGCCGGAATCACCTGTTCCACATCAGAAATGGCAGCCAAAGGCGGCGTCGGCATTGAATTCGATTTAGACAAAGTTCCCGTTCGAGAAAGCGGTATGGTTCCCTACGAATACCTGCTTTCGGAATCCCAAGAACGGATGTTGTTTGTTGCCCAAAAAGGACGGGAACAGGAATTAATCGATATTTTCCATCGCTGGGGATTACACGCAGTAGTAGCGGGGACAGTCATCGAAGAGCCGATCGTCCGAATTCTCTTTAAAGGCGAAATCGCTGCCGAAATTACCGCAACTGCTTTGGCAGATAACACGCCAATTTATCACCGAGAACTGTTGACAGAACCGCCAGAATATGCTAAAAAAGCATGGGAATGGACGGCGGATTCCCTGCCACAATCCACAGTTGCAGGTATCGAAATTAACGGCAATTTCCAAACTTGGAATCAGATTTTGCTGACGCTTTTAGATACTCCCACCATCGCTTCTAAACGCTGGGTTTATCGCCAATACGACCATCAAGTGCAAAACAATACTGTTGTTTTGCCGGGAGGCGCTGATGCTGCGGTTGTCAGATTGCGTCCGCTAGAACCTTGCCACTCTTCCCTTGCTAACGGGTTAGAAGTACACCCCCTTGCTAAGGGGGATCTACTGAGAGAAAATGCCGTTTCTCTAGCTTCCGAAAGCAAACAGGAAGAAGAGGTAATTCCTCTATTTACAAAGGCACAAGGTAGGGAAACTCCAAAAGTTTCTCCCCCCCTTAGCAAGGAGGAAGCGCCGCAGGGGGCTATTCCCGGAGTTGCTGCAACGGTTGATTGCAATTCTCGTTATGTTTATCTCGATCCTTATGAAGGTGCAAAAGCAGTCGTAGCGGAAGCAGCGAGAAACTTAAGCTGTGTGGGCGCTGAACCTCTGGCAGTTACGGATAATTTGAATTTTGGCAGTCCCGAAAAGCCGATCGGATATTGGCAGTTAGCGTCAGCTTGTCGCGGGATTGCTGATGCTTGTCGGGAGTTGGGAACGCCTGTTACTGGCGGCAATGTTTCTCTTTACAATGAAACGGTTGATGCTGAGGGGAATCCTCAACCAATTTATCCGACTCCGGTAATCGGAATGGTGGGGTTAATTCCCGATTTGAGCAAGCTTGCTGGCCAAGCTTGGCTAAAGAAAGGTGATTTAATTTATGTGCTGGGAATTGGTGAATCCTCCCAAAACTCCGAACTTTCATCTGAAAGCTCAAAAATCACAACTTCTCCTACTTTGGGAGGTTCGGAATATTTAGCGGCAATTCACGGGATTGTAGCTGGGAAACCGCCAAGGATAGATTTTGAGTTGGAAAGAAAAGTGCAATCGGTTTGTCGCGATGGAATTCGCCAAGGTTGGGTATGTTCTGCCCATGATTGTGCGGAAGGTGGAATTGCGATCGCCCTCGCGGAATGCTGTATTTCTGCTAAAATGGGTGCGGAAATTCATCTCAGTTGCAATTCGGCAAATGTCAGTCGCTGGGATGAAATTTTGTTTGGTGAAATGGGCAACTGCATTGTAGTTTCAGTCGCACCGAAAAATCAAGAAATTTGGGAAGCTTACCTGCAAGAACATTTGACCAAAATGTGGCACAAAATCGGTTTAGTTGGGGGTACTGAATCGCCTTTGCGGGTGTTGAGTGCTGACAATCAAGTGTTACTTGAGGTTGGGATTGGTGATATGGGCGATCGGTACTGGAGTGCGATCGAGCGTCGGATTGGATCTGTCTAATCGCCTTCCATGCACACGGCGTTTGAAACCGCGTCTTGTCAGACACTCACCCGCACAGCAAGGGTTGAAGCCGTAGGGTGCGTCGCCCGAAACAATCTGTAAGGAATATCGACAATTTCACAGCGACGCACCACACAATAGTAAGGTGCGTCGCATTAAAAATCTGCAAATTGCCTAGAAAATTTCACAGCGACGCACCCTACAAATTAGGCTAATTTTTTCAATCGCCCTATCAATCGTCGATTCAATCGCCCAGTCAATCTATACAATATAAACAATATCATTCATACAATAAATGATTTGCTGTATCAATCCCGACTGCCCCAATCCTCAAAACCCGGACGGGCAAACATATTGCATCAGTTGTGGTCTTCAACTCGTACCCATCCTGCGAAATCGTTTCCGCACGATCGAACTCCTCGGTCAAGGTGGCTTCGGCAGAACCTATTTAGCAGAAGATATCGATCGACTAAATCAACGCTGTGTCGTTAAACAATTAGCACCAAATGTCCAGGGAACTTGGGCGATTAACAAAGCGGTAGAATTATTTCAGCTAGAAGCTAGACAACTGCAACAGCTAGGACAACATCCCCAAATTCCATCCCTTGATGCCTACTTTGAAGACAACAAATATTTGTATCTCGTACAGCAGTTTGTGGATGGGGATAATTTGTTGACGCTTTTCCAAAATCAGGGAATTTGGCAAGAAAGCCAAGTTAAGCAACTATTACTCGAACTTCTACCTGTTCTCAAGTTTGTTCACGAACAAAAAATTGTTCACCGAGATATCAAGCCTGAGAATATTATGTGCCGTCGCAGCGACGGTGTGTTAGTGCTGATTGATTTCGGAGTTTCTAAACAGTTGTCGGGAACAGTGATATCGCGACAGGGAACGCAAATTGGTTCCCATGGTTATGCACCGCTTGAACAAATGCAAGGGGGTGAAGCTTATGCAGCCAGCGATTTGTTTAGCTTGGGGGCGACAGCTTTTCATCTACTGACGGGGTTACATCCTTATGGTTTGTGGACGGAACACGGTTATAGTTGGACTGCAAATTGGCAGCAACATTTGAAAAAGCCCATAGACAAGGAATTGGAATTGATTTTATCTAAGTTGTTGGCAAAAGATATCCAGCAGCGCTATCAATCAGCAGAGGAAGTTTTAAGAGATTTTCAAGGTCAGTCAAGACAAACTCCCGCACCGATACCAATTCCCACAATTCCTGTGATTCCACAGCACTCTTTGCCGTTACGAACTAACACAACAAGGCGAGGTTTCTTGCAATTAGCGGGTTTTGCTGGAGGAGGATTTGCATTAGCTGTGCTGGGTCAAAGTTTGTTGAACAAAAAATCTTCTTCATCTTCACCAAATCTTCCACCTTCATCTAACAAGGCGGCCCCATCTCCTAAATCATCAGCTCAAAAATCATCTCCAAAAACTACAGCAAAAAAATCATCGCCAAAACCATCTCCACAATCTGTAGCAGAAAGTCCATCGCCCAAACCATCTCCAAAACCCGCACCAGAAACTCTAAAACCTACGCCATCTTCCAATGCTTTAAAAAGCTTTACTTTTGAAACAGTGACAGTCAACTCAACGGGGCAAATTGCCAACCGCCGTCAAGGAAAAGCACAGGCTTTTATAGAAAATATGGGGAATGGTATTACTCTAGACATGGTAGCAATTCCTGGCGGTAGTTTTGTGATGGGTTCGCCCGATACGGAAGCCGGACGAAGTAGCTATGAAGGGCCGCAGCGTACCGTGAATATCCCTGCTTTTTTTATGGGTAAATATGAGATAACTCAAGAACAATACCAAGCGGTGATGGGAAATAACCCTTCTGAGTTCAAAGGTGCGAAACTTCCTGTCGAAAAAGTAAGCTGGAATGACGCTGTGGAATTCTGCAAGCGGCTTTCTAAAAAAACAGGCAAGACTTATCGCTTACCTTCACAAGCGGAATGGGAATATGCTTGCCGCGCCGGAACTAAAACACCTTTCTATTTTGGCGAAACTATTACCCCAGATTTAGTTAATTATAATGGCAATAATCCCTATGGTGGGGCACCGAAGGGACTTTACCGCAAACAAACAACTGATGTCGGGAATTTTTCACCCAATGCTTTTGGACTTTATGATATGCACGGAAATGTTTGGGAATGGTGCAGTCATCCCGACAACGATCGAAGCGATCGCCGGGTGCGGTGTGGCGGTTCCTGGAAGGACGCTGCGGTGAATTGTCGCAGTGCGTATCGTCTTAGCAATTTGGCGGGCGATGGTTACTCGGACATCGGTTTTCGCGTGGCTTTGGTTTCCGCGTAGTCTCTGGTTTTCGGTTCTTTGCTGTAGTCTCCCGCGAGGACTTTTCTTTTAAGGCTGGGCGGTTTCAACCTGGTTGATAAATATAGTCCTTGACGCATCAAAACCTTCATAACCGGGTTTTTTGGGGTTTTTGCGGTCTGTAGCGCGTCTTCTGGGCAAAAAAAACCGGTTTCTGGCTACCCGTGCAGAAGTCCTATAATAGTTAAAATATGCCACGGTCACATATTAGGAAGGATAAAAAATATGACCCTCAATCTTCCTCTTCCCGATTCAATTCAAAATTTTATTAACGAACAAGTGGCAATCGGAGGCTACAGTAATGCAGCGGAATACATCTTGCACCTAATTCGCCAAGAACAAGCAAGAGCCGCGCGGGTTGAGTCGTTATTGTTGGCTGGTTTGGATAGTGGCAATTCTATAGAGATTACCGATGATTGGTGGGAGCAAAAACGGGCTCAGTTGGTGCAGAATCTTGACCCACACCAGCAATGACTAAACGGATTGTCATTACACCAAGAGCAAGTCAAGATTTAGACGAAAATTTTGCTTATATTGCTCAAAATAATCTTGATGCTGCATTGCGTTTTTTTGATGCAGCACGTCAGACATTTGCGAGATTGGCTCAAATGTCGGGAATGGGTCGCCTGTATCCGGTTAAAAATCCACGGTTGGAGGGTTTGCGAAGATTGTCAGTTAGGGGGTTTGAGAATTATCTGATTTTCTATCTGTCTTTTGATAACTATATTGAGGTAGTGAGAATTCTGCACGCAGCGAGAGATTTAGAGGAAGTTTTGTCAGGAGATGAAGCTGATTGACTTTGTAAAGTAGGAAAATTTTTCAGGCTGCCAAATCTCCATCCCACGGTTCACTCCTGTCGGTATTACTTAATACTCGATCGCCCCCAAAATGACATTACATGGCCGCACAGATTCCCATGATGATATAGTATGTCAATCTCACAGAAAAGTCAAGCTCGATCGCCCTTAAATTCTAATATTTGAAAAAGCCCATCAAGCAAGTTTCTAATTTATTTGCCATTGCACGATCGCCAATCTATTCAGTCTGGCGTTGCGCTGACTTCGTTTGACAATCGCCCCAGCCATCGCCCCAGCCATCGCCCCAGCCCTCGCCCCAGCCATCGCCCGCTGTTAATTAAGGTTAATATAGGATTTGGGGGCGATCGATACTACAATGCCATTAAACGCCGCATCGCTTCTGTCTGAAATGCTACACGATTTGGAAATAATGACAGATCCGTGGCAAGATTAAGGGAATGTTAAGTTATGCGACGCCTTCGCAAACAAGATTTCCCGCTGAAACTGTCCCCCTAACCCACCTTCCCCATTAGGAACCCACCCATCTATGATTCCCAACCATTCCTTCGCGGCTGACGAGCATTCTAGCAAACCCGACAAGCCCGAGGAAGCTTGTGGCGTTTTCGGTATCTACGCACCGGGTGAAGATGTCGCCAAGTTGACCTACTTCGGTTTGTATGCTTTGCAGCACCGCGGTCAGGAATCAGCAGGGATTGCTACCTTTGACGGTGAAAAAGTCCACCTGCACAAAGATATGGGACTGGTTTCCCAAGTCTTCAACGAATCGAGTTTAGGTCACTTGCCCGGTAACTTAGCCGTAGGGCACACTCGCTACTCTACTACGGGCTCCTCGCGCGTGGTCAACGCTCAGCCTGTGGTTGTCGAAACTCGTTTGGGAAGTCTGGCCCTAGCACATAACGGTAATCTTGTCAATACTAAAGAATTGCGCGAAGAATTGCTGTCTCGGAAGTGCGAATTTGTCAGCACGACGGATTCAGAGGCGATCGCAGTGGCGATCGGTTCCGAGGTAGACAAGGGCAAAGACTGGCTGGAAGCAGCGATCAGTGCCTTTGGTATGTGCCAAGGAGCCTTTAGTTTGACGATCGCCACCCCTAAAGGCGTGATGGGAGTCCGCGACCCCCAAGGCGTCCGCCCGTTGGTAATTGGCATCCTCCCCACAACTCCGGTACGATACGTTTTAGCATCGGAAACTTGCGGCTTGGATATTATCGGTGCTGAATTTTTGCGGGACGTAGAACCCGGGGAATTAGTTTGGATTACAGAGGAAGGTATGGCTTCCTTCCACTGGAGCCAGCAACAGAAGCGCAAACTTTGCATCTTTGAAATGATCTATTTTGCTCGCCCCGACAGCCAGATGGAAGGTGAAAGTTTGTACAGCTACCGACTGCGGATCGGGCGTTTGTTGGCAGCAGAATCTCCGGCTGATGCTGATATAGTTATCGGCGTTCCCGATTCTGGAATCCCGGCGGCGATCGGCTTTTCTCAAGCTTCCGGCATTCCTTACGCCGAAGGATTGATTAAAAACCGCTACGTGGGGCGCACTTTTATTCAACCGACTCAGACAATGCGGGAGTCAGGAATCCGCATGAAACTCAACCCTCTCAAAGATGTGTTGGAAGGAAAGCGGGTAATTATTATCGATGATTCGATCGTGCGCGGCACTACCAGTCGCAAAATCGTCAAAGCCTTGCGGGATGCTGGCGCAACAGCAGTTCACATGAGAATTTCCTCGCCGCCGGTGACTCATCCGTGTTTCTACGGTATCGACACCGACAATCAAGATCAGTTGATTGCTGCTACTAAGTCAGTCGCAGAAATCGGCACCCAAATTGGGGTTGATTCCTTGGCTTTCTTGAGTTGGGATGGAATGCTGAAGGCGACTAACGAAGACCCGATGAGTTTTTGTTCGGCGTGTTTCACCGGTGATTATCCGATCGACGTTCCAGAAATGGTAAAACGGTCTAAGCTCATATTAGAAAAAGCTGGAACCTAGAAAATCCCAAAGCGAGAAAGCGATCGCCCGTCACTTTCCGCAATTTATGGATTTTCAAGTTTTTCTGGTAAGTCATTGCCAGAATGTGTGTAGAAATGTTACATTAACTTAGCTTTAGCAATTCTTGCAGAATTGGTGAACTGTAGTGAACAGTCGCTTGGGTAGAACTTGTGCGAAACCCAACCCTCGGATTGGAGATGGGAGATGGGAGATTTGAGACTTGTGCTTGAATCTAAAATCGGCAATCTAAAATCGATGGTTTTTCCCTACACTCTCGTTCACAATTCCTGCTCGAAACGCTGTATGCTACCTGCAGACTGGAGGTAGTTCCTCCAGATGTCCACTCTCAGATGGAAGTCGCATTTCGCACCAACAACGGGCACATGAGATTTTTTCAGATAACAGGGTCGATCGCACTAATTTTTCCGACACAAGTATTCGACAAGCCAACTTGCTTGAGAATCGCGGACGGGCTATTCATGCGAACTAAATAACTTTAGAAACCCTTGCAGAGTAAAAAGATGGCTCCTTGCAGGTTGAATGTTACCTCACCTGCATAGGGCATACAACCCCCCGACTCCTGTCCGGGAGAGCCAAAAATTTAGATATTAGTTTAAGCCCCCAGATTCATCTGTGGAGTGAATCTAAAATCTAAAATCTAAAATCTAAAATCGATTGACTGTTAAAAGAAGGCGGAATGCGGTTTCTCAAGTCAGCTTAAATCGGAAACTTCGTGCAATCAAATACTGTTCTCAATCAGCCGAGCAATCAAGGCTCATCCTCTCGTACAGCAGAGTTACCTTTTACTCTTCAAGATATCAAGGCAGCCATTCCAGCCCACTGTTTTGAGCCATCGGCATGGAAATCTCTGGCTTATTTCTTTTTAGATATTGGCATCATCGCAGGTTTGTATGCGATCGCCTACACCCTGGATTCCTGGCTCTTTTATCCAATCTTTTGGTTGATGCAGGGAACCATGTTTTGGGCATTGTTTGTAGTGGGTCACGACTGCGGACACGGTTCATTTTCTAAGAGCAAATGGCTCAACAACCTGATCGGACACCTGTCCCACGCTCCAATTCTCGTGCCCTTCCACGGTTGGCGGATTAGTCACAGAACCCACCACGCAAATACAGGCAGCTTAGATAACGATGAAAGCTGGTATCCGGTATCGGAAAGCAAATACAATCAAATGCCTTGGTACGAAAAGCTAGGACGCTTTTATTTGATGTTATTTGCCTATCCAATTTATCTATTTCGCCGATCGCCCGATCGAGTAGGTTCTCACTTCATGCCCGGTAGCCCGATTTTCCGTCCGTCCGAAAAATGGGATGTGTTGACAAGTTCCGCATCCTTGGTACTGATGGTAGGCTTTTTAGGCGCGCTAACCTATCAGTTTGGTTGGCTGTTTTTACTCAAGTTCTACTTGGTTCCCTATGTAGTGTTCGTGATGTGGCTGGATTTGGTAACATTCCTGCACCACACAGAAGCCGATATTCCTTGGTATCGCGGAGATGATTGGTCTTTCTTGAAAGGTGCATTGTCTACGATCGATCGCGACTACGGAATCATCAATTCCATCCATCACGATATCGGCACCCACGTAGCCCACCACATTTTCTCGACAATGCCGCACTATCACTTGAAGGAAGCAACGGAAGCCATCAAGCCAGTGTTGGGCGATTATTATCGCAAGTCAACCGATCCAATTTGGAAGAGCTTTATTCGCTCTTACTGGGATTGTCATTTTGTCTCCGATACAGGTTCTGGAGTTTACTACGAATCACCTAACAGTCGGCGATCGGCTGAAGTTAAGTAGTTTAAATAAACAATAGAATACGCAAAAACCCGGCTTCTTTAAGAAACCGGGTTTTTCTTTTTTGTGCGTGTTTGATCATAAGATATTCCACATTTAACCTGCATATTGGGGGCGGGCAAGATGCCCACCCACAATAAATTTACAGATTACCTTTAAGCCCGATCGCCGTAACAATAGTCCACGCATCCACCAACAGCAGCAGCAGCGTACATCCCAGCAAAATAAGATACATCCAAGGCTGCGACAAAGGGCGGACATCTCTAGTATCAATACCTGTTTTTGCTTCCACCAAACCGACTAATTTACCAAATCCAGCCACCCGCATTGGCAACAAATAACCTTCACCCGAATGACTCAAAAAATAGTAAACTAAACCTCCTTGACCGGTCGATCGAGGTTTGAGAGCTTTTACCTCAGTCCAAGGTAGGGACCAACCCTTGCGAAAAAAATGCGGAAACCACTTGGGATATGTGACTTCAATCCCTTCCTCGCTCAAAATTACCCTTTCACTGAGCACGCCGTAGAGGCCCACAGCCCCAACAACAATTCCCGCCCAGAGTGCGGCGGGAGGAACCGGTGCTTTCGTTACTTCCGACAAAAACGGCAATGGAATTGTCAGGGCTGTGTACAAGCTCAACAGCGTGATTCTAATCAGGGGAGAAAGCCGGAATACCGCCGGCTCAAATACTGGGGCAGAAGATGGGGAAGAAGCAAGAGGTTGTGCTGACATGGCTGAATTCGAGAAGCTGTTTAAGGATATTTTTGCACAGCTTTTGGGCCCGCCAACCAAACTCAGAGAAATACGAAAAACCGGACAATATTTCCAGTTGTGAGTTTTGATCTAAAATTCATTTCACAAACTTTGATTCTTAACTGTTGAGTTTTTACCGCTTTGCAGAAGTTGGAATTTTGAGCGCGGAGTTATCAATTAACTGACAATTATATAACTCAAAACTCACAACTGGGATTAATCAACGGCGGTTAGCGCCGGTACAGTCAAAGGTTCTGAGATTTCTCTGGATTTGGGGCGGCCGGCCATGATTGTTCGATCGCCCTGAACTGCCTCTGGGGATCTGCTAGGATTGACCTTTGAATAGGGGCCTTCGTTAATCTGCAAGCGATCGCAAGGAATTTTATCCGACAAAATTGCACTAGCCATCATCCCGGTGTGAATTTCCAATGCTGCAGCGGGCATCGCTTCAAACACTAAGCGCTGTCCGGGAAACACCACTCGTTCAAAGTACCAGTTAGGAATGTTGGCGATGCGAGCAATCTGAATCTGACTGGTGGCGTTGACGTAGCAGCACAGAATCTTGCTGTCAATGTTTGAGGGTACGGGGTCAAGAATTTGAGCCATAACTGCTGAGGGAGCCTTGCCTAAAAGTTTTAGTTATCTTCTCAGGCTAACACTAGGCGATCCCGCCTACTGTAAAGCCGACTACCAACTCCCTAATACATGAGAGACCGATCGAACTTCTATTAAAATATAACCGGATAAATATCGGCTTTTTGACTCCTAGCAGAGATTTTTTGTCAAAATAAGCTGTATTCACTTAAAAATTAGCTTTTTTCTGCTGCTGTCGCCGATCGACACCAACAAGCTCGGCTTTTAGCCAGTTTAAAAAAATTTAAGAATATTTAATGTCAAATTGCGAAAATTAGACATATTGTAAAGTTATATTAAAAGAATATTAACATAGCTGAAAAAGTTCCACTTTAGGATATGGCAATCATGGAAAACCGAGAAAACCGAGTCCTGTACGTTCGCCTCCCTTGCAATCCGATTTTCCCGATCGGAGTTGTCTATCTTTCGGATCACGTACACAAGCTGTTTCCCGATGTCGAACAGCGCATTTTCGATTTAGGTGCCGTACCCCCCCTGGATTTCGCTAAAGCTTTAGATGCCAGCATAGACGAGTTTAAGCCGACTCTGCTAGTTTTCTCTTGGCGGGACATTCAAATTTACGCCCCCGTGGGCGGCCGGGGCGGCAACCCGCTGCAAAATGCCTTCGAGTTTTACTACGCCAAAAATCCCCTGATCAAGTTCCGGGGAGCACTCGGAGGACTGCGTTTAGCCGCGTCTTACTACACCGAACTCTGGCGCAATTTGGGACTGATTAAGCGCGGATTGAAGCGGGCCCGGAAATACCGCCCCGAAGCTCGTGCAGTGGTCGGAGGCGGTGCTGTGAGCGTGTTTTACGAGCAGTTGGGACGCAGTTTGCCCACGGGCACTGTGGTTTCGGTGGGGGAAGGTGAAGCTTTGCTGGAGAAGTTGATTAAGGGCGAAGATTTGGCCGAGGAAAGGTGTTATGTGGTGGGAGAAACTGTGCCGCGCGCGAAGCTAATTCACGAAAAACCAGCCAACATCGAGAAAACTGCTTGCGATTACAATTACATCGAAACGATTTGGCCAGAATTTTCCTATTATCTACAGGATATGGACTTCTACGTGGGAGTCCAAACCAAGCGCGGCTGTCCTCACAATTGCTGTTACTGCATTTATACGGTGATTGAGGGGAAACAAGTGCGGATCAATCCGGCGGATGAGGTGGTGGCGGAGATTCGGCAATTGTACTCGAGAGGTATCCGCAATTTCTGGTTTACCGACGCTCAATTTATCCCAGCACGCAAATTCATCGATGATGCAGTTGAATTATTGCAAAAAATCATCGCCGCCGGCATGGACGACATACACTGGGCCGCTTACATCCGTGCGGACAATCTCACACCAGAGTTGTGCGATTTGATGGTAAAAACGGGGATGAATTACTTTGAAATCGGCATCACCAGCGGTTCCCAAGAACTGGTTCGGAAAATGCGGATGGGCTACAACTTGCGAGTAGTTTTGGAAAATTGTCGCGATTTAAAAGCAGCAGGTTACAACGATGTGGTTTCCGTTAATTACTCGTTTAACGTCATTGACGAAACCTTTGAAACCATCCGGCAAACTATTGCTTATCACCGAGAACTAGAGCGGATTTTCGGAGCAGATAAAGTAGAACCAGCTATTTTCTTTATCGGGTTGCAGCCGCACACAATTTTAGAAGAATACGCCTTTAAAAAGGAGATTCTGCAACCGGGTTACGATCCGATGAGTTTGATGCCTTGGACAGCGCGCAAATTGCTATGGAATCCCGAGCCTTTGGGTTCCTTTTTCGGGCAAATTTGTTTAGAAGCTTGGCAGCGTAATTCCAATGATTTCGGTCGCGAAGTGATGGCAATTCTGGAGGAAAAACTCGGCTGTGCGGATTTGGAAGAAGCATTAACCGCGCCAGTGGAAATCAAAGACAAACAATTGGCAGCAGTTAATTAATTAATTACCAGGTTCGCAGTCAGGAAGACGGTTCTTTTCAAAAGGGGAAATGGGAGGAAAAATCTATCTTCTGTTTCCCTTTTTATTATTTAATAAATAGGTAAGTGCAAATAAACATTACCGTGTAATATCAAATCCGCCCTTCCGAGTCCTGTATTCATCTCTCTGTTCTCTGACCGAAAGCATCCAGGATACAAGCCCCCGGATTCATTCCTTCGCAGACTCAGGACCCAGAAATAAAAAACCTGTATGCGATAAACAAGCCCCCGAATTTATCCGTGGGGTCAATTCTTTAATCTAAAATCTAAAATCTAAAATCTAAAATCTAAAATCGATTGACTCTGCGTTCTCTGCGTTCTCTGCGGTTTAATCATTCCAATGCAACCGGAATTGATATAAAAGAGTCCGTTCGCGACATGGGGGCGCTGATTCCCGGTTTCTACGAAAATCAAAGGTTTAGTAACGAGAAATATATGAAGAAACCCGGTTTCTCAAATCGGCGTGAACAAGTCATAAAATCTTAAAAATGTCATAAATACAAGAGATTGCTTGCCTGCGATCGCATTGACATACTTGTGTATTTTCACGGGTGTTAGGTGCACAGTTCGCACCTTACTTAAACCGAGGGTATACCGGGTTCCCTGCACCTCTCACCTCTGAGATTAAATATTATTAATATCCAGCAAAGATAGCTTAAGATGTAATTATATAGTTAAAACCAGGAGTAACAGGATGTTTTATAAAGATACAGTTAAGGACATTAAAGCAGTAGTTCTAGTTATGGCGGGGATTAGTGCGATAGGCTTTTTGACCGCCTCAGCAGAAGCAACTGCACTAAATCAACCCGCACCCAACACTTTGGGCAATAATCAACCGCTGCAAATTGCTCAAGTTGAGGGATGTCCGAGGGCCGAAATGGTGCAATTTTTCGCAACGCCCAACTTTTCTATATACATTTGCAAAACCCAGGAAGGCGATATTTTTTACCGCGGCCTTAGCAAAATAAATGGCACCCAAATCAATGTCATGCAAGTAACAGCAGGTGATGACGGAAGTTATGAAGCGACTAACGGCAATATTATCTATTCGATTAATCCCCAACGCCTGCAAGTCCGCCAGAATGGTAAGGTAATTTTGACCGAAGCTGTCATTAAGTAACACTAACTGTTATTTAATGATAAATTCACTAAATTTAGGGTGTATTTTATTTAATATCATGTCCGATCGATTAACCATAATATGCCGATGGGGGCGGGTTTTTAATATTGTCAATTATTGGCAGGTATTGTTGGTGAACCCGCCCCTACAAAAATTGCGATGGCTCGACCGGACATGATTTAAGTTAAAAATTTAATGCCCACCAAAACATATTGATTCCTTAATAATCCAAGAGAATCAATGGTAACGGTTATAAGATTGACTAACTTTTGTTCAAATATCTCTCAATCAAGACGATCGCCACAATATCGTCCACTGGCTTCGGTGGCGTCCGCATTCCCTGGGGAATCAAGCGCGAAAGTCCCGTGGGAGGGTACATTTGCCAGTAGCGTTCCCTCGCTTCTAAACTGCTGTACCTCTCGTCCACCTGAACAATTTTGAGCGCTGGCGACAAACTCTGCGTCAGTTTTTGTTTCCAACTCTTAGAAGTCGTTTGATCTCCGATTACCAATAACTCAATGGGAAACTGTTCGCACAAAGATTGAATAGTAGATATCGCTGCTTCCGACAGCACAACTTGATGGTAGCAGACCTTCTTATCTCTACCCATTACAGCTATGCCGCATTTGTCTTTACCTGGATCGAAACCTAAAATCATATTTATGAGTCCTGTGTTAATAAGTTTGTAGTTGCGATCGAGCGCCAGTCAACTCAATCGCCAACCTATATCTAATCTGATACTTGCATTCTTGAATGTCTCAAAATCTTTGCGGGCGATCGTACTTATTTTGCTTGACTTTTTTGCAGGATTGACATATTATATCATCATGGGAATCCCTGCGGCCATATAATGTCTAAAATCAGAAACCGGGTTTTTGCCATAATCTTTACTTCCAGTTTTAATTTATCGAAAAAACCCGGTTTCTTTTGCCCCCCCGCAGCAATCAGAAACCGGGTTTTTGCCACAATATTTGCTTCCCAGTTTGGATTTATCGAAAAAACCCGGTTTCTTTTGCCCCCCGCAGCAATCAGAAACCGGGTTTTTGCCACAATATTTGCTTCCCAGTTTGGATTTATCGAAAAAACCCGGTTTCTCACAGCAACGCGCACAAATCAGAAACCGGGTTTTTGCCACAATATTTGCTTCCCAGTTTGGATTTATCGAAAAAACCCGGTTTCTCTCACCTCTGTGCAGGCGGTGCGTCGCTGTGAGATTGTCGATTTGATTTGCAAATTACTGATGGCGACGCACCCTACTATCTTGAATCGGGTGCAAAGATGAGTGCAAAAAAAAAAAATTAAAGCGGGCGCAAGAGGGTAAACAGGAAACAGGGAAAAGGGCTAAAGAGTCAAGAAGAGTCCTCACAGATAAGACAGGGAGAAAGGGACAGCCAAAGCAACCGCTACACGAAAACCCCTGCACGGGCCCAAAAAGCCCGAGTAGCGCCGAGGGAAGAAGCTGCGGAAGGCAGCACGGCAATTGACCGCACCGCTCCTCCACGAACCTCCACGCAGCACTCCGCCACTACTTGTTCCAGTTTCCCAAGAACTTCCGTCAATCGGTGCGCCGTCATAGTTAATGTGCACCTTATCGCTGCACCATTCGCTGACCTGACCGTGCATATCATAAAGTCCAAAGGCATTCGGGCCAAAACTCCCTACATCTATCGTTTGTCTGCGAACAAGTCCCTCGGGCGCTGCACCATAGGGTTGATAACCGTTATAATTAACTAAATCCGTGGTAATTGTCTCGCCAAAATAGAAAGGTGTTATAGTTCCGGCGCGACAAGCATATTCCCATTCTGCTTCCGAAAGTAAGCGATAAATCTTGCCTGTTTTTTCAGAAAGTTTCCGGCAGAATTCTACAGCCTGATTCCAGCTTACGTTTTCTACAGGAAGTTTTTCACCTCTAAACTCCGATTGATGATTTCCCATAACTGCTTGGTACTGTGCTTGGGTGAGGGGGTATTTTCCTGCATAAAAAGCTGGTAATGTTACTTGATGCTGCGGACTTTCCTTATCTTTTCTATCTCGCTCTGTTTCTGGCGAACCCATCATAAATGTGCCTCCGGGAATGTAAACCATTTCGAGCACAACTCCATTACCTAAGTCTTCCGGGAAGTAATGAGCCGCATACTTTCTACGACTGTTTTCTTTTCCTTCAGCATCCACTGTGATGACATCAAATTCAAATGTAGGGAGATAGTCTTGAAACTGCGGTTTTATCTTTAAATCATCTCTATCTTTCAGGAGTGAATAGGCAGCAAGTTTCACCTGCATTGATTCCTCGCGCAAAGCTTGCATTATCACATCTAAGCCAGCTTCTCCATATTTGAGTGCTTCGGAGAGGGCGGCGATTCTCACTTCGACAATGGGTGAGGCTAATCGGCTTTTAACACCAGGAATGCCTCCGAGTACCGCAGCATTGACAGGAATTGAATTTTGACCGCCACGGACGGCATCGTATTCTCTGGGTTGATTTTGATTGTCTGACATTACACCGCACGATCCTGCATTTTAATTGAGCAAAATTTTGTTTTGTGATGTCAATATCTCAGGGTTCGATTCTTAGTTTCTTTCTTTGCGCTCTTAGCGGTGCGGTGCGTCGCTGTTAGATTATTGGTGGTGCTTCCAGATTTTTGGTGGCGACACACCCTACTAATTGGGTGCGGTGCGTCGCTGTGAGATTGTTGGTGGTGCTTCCAGATTTTTGGTGGCGACGCACCCTACGATTGCTATATATATGGCGGCACGGATTCCCATGATTTAATGATATGTCAATAGCGCGAAAATGTCAAGCAAAATTGTCATTCGATCGCCCAAAATTTTTCATCAAATTCGATATGTCGATCGCACTTATTTTTTAACTTTCAAATCTCCTGGGCCAGCTTTTTGTTGTCCGGTGCGAAAAACAACGACTCCGTTTTCACGAGCAACTAAATCTATTTTAAGCGGGCCGGCGATGTAAGTGACATCTGCCGCGATCGCCTGAACGTCCAGCGGTTTCTCGTACTGCTGCAATCGCTCGATAAAACCAGCTAAAGTTTCAATCTGACTGTCGGCCACTTGAACTCTACCGCCGACAACGCCGATTAGGCGAGCGCGAAATTGACAAGCTTCTATCAATTGCAGCAACTGCTGCCGCACCTGTTCGTCAGTCAAAGTCACCGGATCGACAGCAACCCCTGCAATCACATCTCCAGCGCGGAACACAACTCGATTGATTTCTGCTTCTGCAAATACCTTAATTAGCTTTTCTTCCCGCAGGTAATTAGCGCCGGCAACAATTCGCACCACGTAGTCTTGACCGTCTTTAATCTGACTAATTAGTTGATCGATTTCTGCTTTAGTAATTTGAATAACCTGATCCCTAACCTTGGTATTTTCCGGCTGCATCAGTCCGACGGTGGTTTTATTTGCTTCTTGCAAAAGCCGATCGATCGCGCGACTCGCCATACCGGGTTCAATAATGCGAACCACGCCAGCAGCTAAAATTTGACCGCGCCTGATAGCAACTGTACCCTCGCGGATTGCCTGAAAGTCGCGTTCCAAAATTTGCACTTGCTGCTGCAAGACAGTTTGTTGCTGTTCGAGTTGAGCTTGTTGCTGTGCCAAGGTTTCTAACAGTGCTTCCCTCTCGGCAATTACTTTGTCGCGCTCGATAATAGTTCGATCGCGCTCGGCGAGATTTTGCATTCGCTGGGCAATTTCCTTGTCTCGCTGGGCAATTAGTTCGTTGCGATCGACAATTTCCTTGTCCCGCTGGGCAATTTCTGCGTCTCGCTTGGCAATTTCTGCGTCTCGCTGGGCAATTTGAGTTTTTACCTGCTCTCGCTGCTCGATTAACTGTTGCCGTTCCTCTTGCAGTTGGGCGATTTCCGATCCTAAAGCCGTTTTTTGAGCAGAAACTGTTTTCAATTGGTTCTGGGTGCGATCGAGCTGAGCTTGTGTAGTCGATCGAATCGTTTCCACCAGTTTCAATTGTTCTTCGGTGCGGGATTTAGCTGCTTCCACGCTCCTGAGCTGTTCTTCTGTCTTAGATTTAGCCGCTTCTACCTGACTTAACTGCTCTTCAGTTTTAGACTTAGCTGCTTGCACGCTGTTGAGCTGGGCCCGCAGCGAGTTTAATTTTGTTTGCGTCAGAGCTTGCTCAGCATTAGCTGCTTGGAGGGATTGATTTATTTGCTCTAAATTGGCTCTAGCTTGCGCTTGAGCGGCTCTGGCTTGAGCTAATTCAGTTTCAACTCGATTTTTTTCTTGAGTGGCTTGGTTGATTTCTCTGCGGGCGTTGTTGAGCCTTTTTTGAATCTCGTCTATTCTAAAAACTCCCGTTCGCAGCGGCTTGCTAGTAGCAAACAAAATGCCCAGAGTCAGTGCTGACAAGATGCTGCCAGCCATCACTGTCACAACAACAGCAGTATCGCGGGGGCGAAGTTTGAACAAGCTCAATCTTGCCTTGCCAACTTTCGTCCCAAGGCGATCGCTGACAGTGGCGATCACACCCCCCAACACTAAAATTACAAATACCAGGATGTATCCAGCAGTCATTCCGATTTTAGATTTTGGATTTTGGATTTTGGATTGAATCTAAAATCCAAAATCCAAAATCCTATACTTTCTCGGCATCAAGTGAATTGCTGGCTTAGGGCCACCGGGTTGTGGACTGTGATCTTTTTCTTGTGGATCGAGATCATGGTTTCTTGCCTGAGATCGCCCAGCAAACGAGTCACCGTTACCCGCGTCGAGCCGATCGCTTCGGCGATCGCCTGGTGGGACAGCTTCAAATCTATCGTAATCCCCTCAGCCCCCGGCACGCCAAAATCCCGGCACAGAATCAGCAAAAAGCTGACGAGTCTCGAACCCATATCTCGGTGCGCCAGCGTTTCAATCATCATCTCGGTTTGCAAAATCCGAGACGACAGTCCCCGCAGCATCACCATCGACAGTTCCGGGTCTTCCTTGAGCGCTTTCTCGACTTGTTCGATCGGCAGCGAGATCAATTCCACCGGCGTAAAGGCTACCGCGTGGTAAAACCTGTCCGATCGGTGTCCCGTAATCAGAGACAGCACCCCAAATACGCTATTTTCGCGCAGGAGGGCGACTGTAATTTCTTCCCCTGCTTCGTAAACCCTGGAGAGCTTCACAGCACCTCTAATGAGAACGTAGACGCGCTCAGCCGGGTCTCCAGGGAAAAAAATTGTCTTGCCCCGTTCAAAGGTTTCCACAATGGGTGGAAACGCCCCGCCGCTGATTTGGCGGAACACGGCTGCTAGCGGTCTATCATGCGTCACGACTAGATCCTTTGTACTAATCAATACTTTATAACTTGCCGATTAACCTTATTGAGTAAATATACTTCCCAACCTCCAATATGCAAGGATTCGGTTACTTCCATCTAATATTAAGGTAAACACACGCTGTATGATTAAATCTAGCCCTTCTCTTAACTTTTTCAATTCCGCCCCCATGTAGCTCCACAGCAAAATTAATATCAATTGTGTCTCAATTGTGTCTCAATTGTGTCTGAATCAGTTAAATCTGAATCAGTTGTGTCTAAACTGGCGGGGTTGTCGCATAGAGCCAATGAGAACGGTGCAAGTTGCTTCTAGAAGAAATACAGATGATAGATTTGACCGGAAAAAATGCTCTTGTTACGGGCATTGCCAACAATCGCTCGATCGCCTGGGGCATCGCTCAGCAGCTCCACAAAGCTGGGGCCAACCTCGGCATAACTTATTTGAAGGACGAGAAAGGCAAGCACGAGCGTAAAGTCGCTGAACTGGTGGAACCGCTCAATCCCAGTCTGTATTTGCCCTGCAATGTCCAAGACGAGAGCGAAATTGAGTCTACTTTTAAAACCATCGCCGACAAGTGGGGCAAGTTAGATGTCCTGATCCACTGTCTGGCTTTTGCCGGCAAGGACGAACTTTCGGGAGACTTCACCAACACTTCGCGCCAAGGTTTCTCCAATGCTTTGGATATTAGCGCTTACTCGCTGGTGCGGCTTTGTGCTGCTGCTAAACCGCTGATGGCCGAGGGTGGCAGTATTGTGACCCTGACTTATTTGGGCGGCGTCCGGGTAGTTCCTAACTATAATGTGATGGGAATTGCTAAGGCGGCTTTGGAAATGAATGTTCGTTATCTGGCTGCTGAACTGGGCCCGTTAAATATTCGGGTAAATGCGATTTCTTCTGGCCCGATTCGGACTCTGGCTTCGTCAGCAGTTGGCGGTATTCTGGACATGATCCACCACGTTGAGGAAGTGGCCCCGCTGCGGCGGACGGTGACTCAGCAGGAAGTGGGAAATGCTGCGGCTTTTCTGTGCAGCAATCTCGCTAGCGGAATTACGGGTCAAATTTTGTATGTCGATGCCGGTTACGAAATCATGGGAATGTAACAGTTGTCGAGAATTTAGAGTTATGTAGGGGCGGGTTTAGACAATAAACTTTAACTTTAACAAGTAAGTTTGATCTCGCATCTTCTTGCACCATTTTCAAGAACCTGTAGGGGCGGGTTCACCAAAAACTTTCTCCGGTAACAGACAGGTTAAATAAACCCGCCCCCACCCACTAGCATCTTCTTGCACCATTTTCAAGAACCTGTAGGGGCGGGTTCACCAAAAAGTTTCTCCGGTGACAGACAGGTTAAATAAACCCGCCCCCACCCACCAAAAATCCCTTGATTGACTGCAGGTGTCTGATGTCAGTTGTATGCACAACCCGCCCCTTGCTTGAGACTCAACACTAAAAAAATCCCGTTCTCAAATTACTAATTATCAATAACTAATGAATGACCAATTGCGAATTATGGAAATAATCGATCGCCCTTCTCTTCCTCCTGCAAATTCAGTTCAACCAGCTAGGGCCGCCCTGGTGAAACGCACGACACTAGAAACGGATGTCACGGCCAGCCTCAATCTAGACGGTGTGGGAACCTGCAAAGCGTCTACGGGGATTCCATTTTTAGACCATATGTTGCACCAGATTGCTTCTCACGGATTGATCGATTTGGACGTGCAGGCGATCGGGGATTTGGAGATTGACGACCACCACACGAACGAAGATGTGGGAATTACCTTGGGCCAAGCCCTAGCAAAAGCTGTCGGGGATCGATCGGGCATTTCTCGCTTCGGACATTTCATCGCCCCTCTCGATGAAGCTTTAATTGAGGTAGTGCTAGATTTTTCGGGACGCCCTCACTTAAGTTACAGCTTGGAAATTCCCAACCAGCGGATCGGCACTTACGATACTGAATTAGTGAGAGAGTTTTTTTCGGCGGTGGTGAACCACACTCAAATGACACTGCACATTCGACAGTTGCAGGGCGGAAATTCTCATCACATTGTAGAAGCGGCGTTTAAGGCATTTGCGCGAGCTCTGCGGATGGCGGTAGAAATCGATCCCAGGCGCGCCAGTCGGATTCCGAGTTCTAAAGGAGTTTTGTAGTATGGGGTTTGCAGTAGCGTTTGGGCGCTACTACGAACTTGTAAATTAAAATAGCCCTATTACTCTGTGATTTTTGAGCATTACTCAGTTAATATCTTTCGCATTGATGAGGTAAAGCTACAAATATTTCTGAAAGTAACGGCTCCTTTAACACCTATAAAAGGTTTCACAATGCTATGTCTAGAATTCGCTAAAGGTAGCATAAAATTCACAATAGCATACTTTTCATTGTCTGAGGTAATATCTGTTTCTAAAGTATGCAATTGAAAAATGCTACTATTAAAAATTTGAAAAGGGCTTTCTAAAGCTGCAAACTCTTGGTCAGAAAGTTCAATGTATTGTTCAAAGGTTTTGATAAGAGCGCATAAATCTTCAACCTCAATTGGTTTGGGCGCAGAACTAATGGAAAATGCAACAAGCTGAGTGGTGCCAATCTTTAAGACGATAAATAGATTAACAACATTTTTAGAAGACAGAAGTTTTCTTATATAAAAAGTAATCAGGTATCCGTCAGCCTCAAGGCAACATTTATTCGCCTCCTTTAGTTTCGGTAGATTTGAAGGAGAGGGCATATATGAAGTTCTTCTGGCTTCCTTAAGAGCTTCCATCTCTTTTGTCACATTACACACCCACTCTAAAAGTTCTTTTGCTTCTTGTTGAGACTTCCCTAATTTTATTTCAAAATCATTGATGACTATCGCGTGACAAGCTTCATTCAATAAGTTCTGCAATAGACATATTTCCTGAAACAAAAAGCTAATATTCATCAAGCTTTCACCGGACTGTTTAATATCTTGAAGAATAGATTCAAAAAAACCTCTAGCTTGTCTGGGAGAGGTATTCACTCTTGTTGTAAAACTATTTGGTATTACCTGTTGCACTTCCTGAACAAGTTGCAGGAAAAATTCTACTTCTTCGATCGACAACTGAATCGCAACGTTGTTATCTGCTATTGTAGAAACATTCATCATAATTTTTTCTATCTTGAATTGACTAGACTTGTTGGAAAAGTGGAATAGATTTGTAGTTAGGACAAAAGTCTTTGCTGATGAGTTGGCAATGAAAGGACTGAAGTCCTTACTACAAACAGGTCAATCGAGACTTGTATTAACCACCCGCCCTCAATCTATCCAAACTTTGTCAAGAATCTGAAAGCATCGAGTACATGACTCGCGCAAACGTAAGGCGAAGTATTGTAAAAAGCTTGCCAAGCCGCCGCTTTATCTTCGTCGTATTTATCGGCTCTTTCCGGGTGTTTTCCTTGCCAATTCAGCCGCACTGCGTGACCGACTAATACATCTAAAACGATGTATTCTTCTACTTGCAATTCTGGGTTGCGCTGGGCGATCGCGGCCAACTCCATCAGCGCCTCAATATTTACTTGCCGGTATTCCGGCGCCACAATCTTATTCAGCAAATGCTCGATTTGTAGCGCAAAATTCTTTTCGCCTGGTGTCATTTCCGATAAAATGATATGGCTATCTAACCGATTGCGCCGCTCTAATTTGTCGCCAATTATCAAGCCTTTGCAGTGCCGCAGCAGTCCCCAAACACTCGGATAAAAATCCTTCGGTACGCGATTGACAGTACCTTCCATCTGCCGCTTCCGACGCCATCCTCCCCCAGGCATTGTTGGTTCTTCAGAAACTGGCGCTACTACCCATTCAATATCTTTTTCCGGCTGTTTGACGCGCAGGGATTCTTGCTGTTTGAGGATTTGATTCATTTCCTCGTATTCCGTCAACACTTGGCGCAGGCGATTTTTGATTTCAAAGGGGCTTAGCTGCATTAAATGTTCGTAAGCTTCATTTTGCGTAACTCCCAATTCGCGGGCAAACTCGCTAGTCAGCAGCAAAATAAAGTAGCTAACTCTCAGCGTCAGCAGGCCTTTAAATAACTGCGGTTCGGCTTTAATTAGCAGGCCAAGGTAGATGAGAATTTCTTGGGTGAGAACTCGATCGCGAATATCTTCTCCACAGAATTGGCGAATTTTGTCCATCACTTCCGTATAAGATCCGGGTCTCGAAATTATCGAATCTTCGCTGTAAGCTTTCCCCACAGCAATCTGTTTTTGTCGCACCAAAATATCTGTCACCGCATCGGATAAGCTGATATCAACTTTGTCCAGCAAACCTGCGGCATGGCGGATGACTGCCCATTGGATTTTTGATTGCGAACTTTCTCCAGCTTTTGTATAAACTTCGTTGAGCAAATCCACAACTTTAACTGTTTCTTCCGCCCCTCCAAATCCTGTATCAAAGTTTAACCCTTTGAGGCGAACCAAGGTGTGCAGCAGCTCAATTTGTTCGTACAAATTTTCTGATTCGCGCAGGCTAGTCAGCAAAAATTGAGTATTAGTTTCGCACTCTAATTTAAATTCTTGCGTATGACCCAGAGGCCAAGTTTTTTCAGGATTGTAACCGAGATATCTGGGAGTTTCGACTGCACCTGTAACTGGAGATTCTGTGAATTCAAAATCGTGCATGAAATCAATTCTCTCCGTGCCAGCGGTCAGCATTAACTGCTTAATATTTCCAAGTTTAACTGGCGTATTGTTACAGTGTCCATCCCGGAATTCCTTCATTAATTCTAACAACACTTCCCGACCGGTTTCCAGCATCGTGTGAGTCAGCATCAGCGTTACCGTAGGGCGTCCCAACTGATACCAGTGGCGGTGAATGTGAGCTATTTCGCTCTTGATTTGAGCTACTAAAAAATGGTAATCTAAAGTTAAGTAAAACTCTTGTCTGTTCAAAAATGAGGGAAGAAATACGATCGCCTCTTCGCGAATTTTAAACACCCGAGAAGTTGTTAAACTCCGCAAACGGCGCACGGGGCGGCCGGTTAAGCCTAATTGGTCGTTTCGTCCAATTTGCGTGTAAATAGCTGATAATTCTTTAGTCTGGCGGACTTGAATAGGTTCTACCTGTTTTGGGGTTTGCGCGGCAATGCCGTTAGCGGCTAATTCTGCTTGCAAATCTTCGTCTTCAGCTAACAGTGCAATTTGCACTAAAGGTTCTCTGTGTTGGTCCACTGACAGATGCCTTCCCAGCGGATCGATATCGCCCACTGCGATTAATCCTTCATTTAGCAATTGACCGAGAAAATACAGACTTTGGGCCCAAACTAGGGGAATATTTTCATTGGGTAAGCGCTGCTGGCTGCTGGGATTTAGCTTTTCTGCTTCTATATTTTCGGCGGGGACGTAGTACAATTCTGGTAGTAGTGGCAAACCAGATCGATCGACTGCTAAAGATTCCAAACGCTGCTGGTACTCTTGCACTTGGGCTTGATTTCCCTGAAATATGCCGTCCAAGAGCAAATAAGTGAAAAATAGCGGCCACTCGCATTCAATGTGCTCGAACTGCCTTAATTCTGTGGGTTCGTAGTGCAGGCGATCGGCATCTTCCAACACTGTTTGGTGTCCGTCCCGCAGAAACCGCTTGCAGCCGTAATTTCCTTGCAATTTGTCAATAATCTTATTTCGAGTCCGTTCTATTAATTCTCGATCTTCCACAGCAAAAGCCGGAAAGCTAATCACGCTCAATAAAGCGGCATCTACTTCTTTTGAGCTAGATTCGCGAGGCAAAAGCGATTCCAAAGTTATGCGACTTCGGGCAATTTCGTCTGGCAAAACGTGAATCACCGATGCTTGAGAACCTTTAATCCCGAACAAATCCAACCCATTTATTGCTTCCAGCGCTGCTTTTGCCATGCCAACTGAACTGGCGTTCAATTCTGCATTGCCGCGATTAATTTTATGACCTCTTTCCCAAATTCCGTAATCCGGCGTGCGGTAGGCTCTACCGATGTAGTAAACTAAATTTTGCACGAAATTGACTTCATCAATTGTAAAAATTACGTGCAGCCCGGAAGCCGTCATTTGAGCAAGAATTAATAAGAATATAGATGTAGCGTCTAACTGTAAATGTCCCCACTGGTCATCACCGACAACAATACTTCCCGTTTGAGTATTGTATTTAGCGTGCAGGGCGTCTAGCGGCGACTGAGTATTTTTAAAACGTTCTACTTTGCTCGATTGCTGCATCATCGCAAACAGCAAGCCGCGCATCAGTTTGACTGTGCTGTGTTCGAGTTCAAATGTCCTGCCCTGATCTCCATCAATTTTGCGGTAAGCTAAACCCAAACCCCAAACCGCGAGAATGCTGTACACGTTGTCGCGCACCCAGGCATCGGTGTAGTCGCCGTGGGCGTTAACGGCGGTACTCGCGGGCAGCAAACCAGTAATTGGGTTCTGGCGCTTGAGGATGATGGTTTTGATTTGCTCGTAGTAATAATCTAACCTGGTTTGCCGCTGGTTTTTTGCGATCGCCATTTCGTTTTCCTTGTTTTTCCTGATGCGAGCCGAATTGGGGTGAATAGACTTTTAAATATATCAGAGATTAGATCATTTCTCAAGTTATCTAAACACAAAAAGGTAATTGCCATGTCTACGCAAAACCACAATAACAACAGCGTTCCTTTCGTGAAAGTTGTCTACTCCACAGTGAAAATTAATGGTAAAATTGAGCTAGTACCCATGGAATGGTACGCAGACGGCTCTGTCAAAAAAATCGAACGCTAATGCTCGATCGCACTTGGCGGGCAAACTCTAATGAACTTGCGCGACTCGTCGCTTACAAAAACCCGGTTTCTGGGCCACCGAACGATGACTTAACAGACTCTGGGTGGCACAAACCGGGTTTTTTGCGACCAAAACTGGTCTAGCGTCGATCGCCAATCTAAGCTAATTTAAATAACTAGGTGTGTAGGAATCTCAAAGAAAAAAATATGGATCGATCGCGCCCGCAATTTTCAGTGCTGGGACTACCAGTTCACATATTAGATGATTATGCAGGTTGGCTGATGGAGCGTCTGCATCAAGGGTTAGGAAGTCATGTGGTGACTTTGAATGCTGAAATGGCCATGCAAGCCGAGCAAAATCAGGCCTTAGCAGATGTAATCCGCAAAGCGGAACTCGTGATTCCCGACGGTTCGGGAGTGGTGTTGTACTTGCGGCTGCGTGGCAAACCGGCACAGCGCTATCCGGGGATTGAATTAGCAGAATCGCTGTTAGAAGCTGCCGGAAACTTGCCGAATTCTGAATCAATATTTTTCTTCGGAGGTCACCCCGGAATTGCGGAGGCGGCAGCAGAAAATTGGCAGCAAAAAGTTAAGGGATTGTCGATTGTTTCTCAGCATGGATATCTCTCGCCACACGAACAAAAAGACTTGGATCAAAGCTTGAAAGAAATGCAGCCAAAACTGATTTTTGTGGGCTTGGGAGTGCCGCGCCAAGAGTTTTGGATTGCCGAACACCGGCATCTTTGTCCTGATTCGATTTGGGTGGGAGTTGGCGGCAGTTTTGATATTTGGGCGGGCAAAAAAACTCGCGCCCCTGCTTGGTTTTGCGACAATCATTTAGAATGGTTGTATCGGCTTTATCAAGAACCTTGGCGGTGGCGGAGGATGTTGGCTTTGCCACAATTTGCCTTGAAAGCTTTGGGGGATTTTCGAGCTTAAAAATGCCACAATAAAATAGGTTTGTAGTGAGGACTAAAGTCCTCATAAAATTATCAGGAATTCAGTCCTCACTACGAACCGATCGCGATTAAACAATGTAAGGAGAATCGATCGCCTTTGCCCGATTAATCGCCACCAAAGTCTGGTAAATCAAAGCCGAAATCTCACCGCGGGTAATGTCCCGCAGCGGCGAAAGCCAATCGCGGGAAGGATAATTAACCACAATCTTCAAAGCAGTTGCTGTGCCGATCGCACTTAAAGCATAATTAGGAATTTGAGAGCGATCGGTGTAAACTTTCAAAGTATCAGGATTGCCGCCCTTAAGTTCCAAACCGTTAACCAAAGACACGATCGCATCAGCCTTAGTTAAATTCTGATTCGGGCCGAACTTCAACCCCGGAAACCCCGCCAAAAACCCCCCCCGATTTGCCCGTTCGATCGCACTTCTCGCCCAAAAAGTAGCAGAAACATCAATAAAATTTGTAGCCGGCACCCTCGGAATCGGACTAAACGCACTCACCAACAGCGCCGCATATTGAGCACGGTTTAAACTGTCATCAGGCCTAAAAGAACCGTCAGGAAAACCGCTAATTATATTCGCCGCAGCCAAAGCTTCAATAAACTTCTGTGCCCAATGTCCAGAAATATCGCTGAACACTGTACCCCCGATATTCGGATTGCCGCCGCCCTTTCTCACCGCAGCTTGCACAGCTTTAAAAGCATTCACTTTCCCGTAACCAAACCAATCGCTGCGGCCGTTGTTAGGATCGTAATTTCCCATGCGATTGCCCAACTGGGGATCGGGATCGGGATCGACAATTTTCTCAGCAGTTTGTTCGAGAATTCCCCGCACTTCCCGCGCCGTCAAACGGGGGTTAGCCGAAAGTATCAACCCTGCAACCCCAGCGACTACTGGAGTGGCGCTGGAAGTACCGCCAAAAGTATCAGTATAGTCCCCCCAGTCGTAGCCCCGATTGCCCACTCGATCGGCAGTAAACACCCCCAAACCGGGCAAATACTGCGTCACCTCCGGCGGCGTGCCGATAAATCCGGTTTCTGGCAACCAAGTTCCCGGCGGCGCGTTGTTGCTGGGGGCGCAAACCGAGATGCTGGTGCCCCAATTGCTGTAGGCTGCTTTTTTGTTGAGGGAAGTGGAAGCGCTGACGGCAATTACGTCGGGGTGGACGGCAAATCCTGCCAGCCATCTAGTTTGACCGCCCAGGACGTTGTTGGGCCAGCCTTTCTCGTTAATTGTGCCGTTGACTGGGCGGTTGGCATTGCCGGCAGCGAACAGAATAACGCAGCCTCTGCCGCCCCGCCCTTGGGTTGCTGCTTTGGTGATAACGGCACTCTGCCGCAGGGAAAGGGGATAGTAAACTGCCACAGGCCCCCAACTGCAAGAAATGACGGCGGCACCTTTTTCGATCGCCCAATTAAATATTTTTTCGACAGAATCGTCATCGAGAAAACCCGTGGTACGAATGGGCATCAGGGCGCATCCGGGGGCGACGCCGACAATGCCTTTGCCGTTTTCTTCAGCAACGGCGACGCCGGCACAACTTGTGCCGTGGTTGTCTGAGTCGGCGACTGGCATCGGGGAAGTGTCGCCCTCTTTGAAATCGATGGGTGAGACGATTTTGCCTTGGGCTTGAAAATCCGGGTGGGTGATGTCAACTGCATCGTCGGCGATCGCAATTACGATCGATCGAACTCCGCGAGTCAGGTTCCAAGCTGGTTCTGCATAAATTTGAGCACCGCCGACAAGTTCCTTGCCGCCTTTGTTGTTGAGATACCACTGTTTGGGATAAAGCGGATCGCGGGGCGTGTAATGCTGCTGCGTCTCTACTAAAATGTTGGGTTCTGCTACGAGAACTTCTGGATATCTTGTCAGGCGGTTGGCAATTTTGACCGGGTTTTCTGTTGCTTGTTTGGTGACGAAGCAGACGAAGGTGTTGGGAATTCCTTCTACTGGCCGGACTATTTTTAAAGCTGCTGCATTGGCGATCGCCTTTCGCGATTCTTCGTCTACTTGTTCGCCAAATTGAATGGTAATTTGGTCGGTTAAATAAAAGAATGTACTGGGATTGTTCGCGGGGCAATAGACGTGGCTGGCAAAAGCTACGGCATCGCTGGCGCGCGCTGTTTGCATTGCTGCTTCTAGGCGATCGGCTGAAACGAGATATTCTTCGAGATTACTTTGGCCGACGCGGCGGTTGAGTTTTGCCCCAGTTGTTGCAGCCCAATCGTTTGAGGCTGATGCTGTTGGTGAGGGGCGGACTGTAAAGCGATCGTCCGCTTTTGACAGCAGCAATTCATCGCCGCCGCGCTGCAAAATCAGTGGGAGACTTTCATCGGGAACTCCAATTCCTTGATAGTTTTGGAGAGTCTCGGAGGTGGGTTTGCTTGGTTGTACCATCAGAAATGTTCCTGTTTGATTTTGATGTAGATTTATCAAACATATTTATAAGCTGTCAGGGAGGTTTTTGCTATGAGGGGTTTGAATCTGTAACTAACAGCGGTAGTTTTTCCATCAGTCCGCGTCGGACTTAGTTTGTGCGATCGCGTTGCTAGCGGTTTCAACCGCCGAGTCTTTTTCGATATCAGCGAGTTTTTCAGATAAACACGCTCAAATAAACACGCTAGGATTAACATTAAAAAATTCTCCCAGCGCCTTAGCTTGGGCTTTGCTAATCGCCCGTTTACCATTAACCACCTCAGAGACTACTCCTTTGGAACCAATCACACCCACCAAATCGGCTTGTTTGAGTTCGCGAACTTCCATGAGATGCAATAGAACATCCTGGGGAGTCGCTTCTGGAATTGGGTAATATTTTGATTCGTATTCTTCGATCAACAGCCCCCAGAGACTCAGTAAAGTTTCTTCTTCTACTGTTAATTCTTCCTTAGACATCAGAAAATCGACTTCTGCGAGGGCAAGATCATTATCTTCTTCGTTCAGGATTGGCTTAGGCTGAGATTTAGCCAGCAGTTGACCGTAAGCTGTTCTTTCAATTGCCATATTCATGGTGCGTTCGATTGTTGAATTAGATCGGGACTTACGCATCAAATACCAAAGAAACCGGGTTTTTTACCAGGTTTAAAGCCTCAAATGCAGTATTTAGGTAAAAAAACCCGGTTTCTGCGTCCCGGACTAGATTGCCGGGATCTGTCCAATCCCCCGCGATTTCCTTGTTCAATCCAAAATCTAAAATCCAAAATCTAAAATCCAAAATCGATCGCCCACCCTTTGACATTTCAACAAATTTGGTTTACACTTAGCCGGTTGCGATCGCCAATGGTAAGATCGGCTCAAGCTAAATATTTTTTTAAAGCGCATAGGCGCAAAGTAATTTCATGGTATACTCTGGAACTGTTTGCTGGCTTCGCTCCACTGCCCGGATTACGATCGGGGCGATCGCAGCTTTTACCCTGTTGCAACCGATCCAAGTCCAAGCACAACAACCTTCTGGGCCAGAGAACCAACAGCAAATCGAGCCCGCCGACGACCCCACAGACCCCAACAATCTTCGCCCTCTGACGCAAGACAGCAGTCTGCTGAGCGTCCCAGGAGGCCAGCGTTTGATGACAGAAGCCAGCAGTGCTATTTCCTCTCAGAATTACGCACTGGCTACTCAAAAACTCCAAGAATCCCGCCAAATTTTCAATCAACTGTCCAACTTCTACCAACAACTGGGTAGCAGTTTTGCCGGAATTGACATCCGCTTGGCGGAAAGCCACCGCACCAAAGCTGTAGAAACAGCCCAAATGCGCGACGAAGCCACCTACCGGCTGGCGTTGGTACACCGGGCCCAAAATAAGCCCGAACTGGCTGTGCCCCTGCTGATTCAGATTATTCGATCGCAGCAGCCAACTCGCGACTTGGGCAAGAAAGCTTACCAGCAGTTACTGGAATTGGGTTTTGTGGATTCGCCCTTTCCCCGACCTGCCAGCAGTCAACCGCGATCGTCTAACAAATAGTTCCACTAAAATCTAAATTACAGCCGTTTATCAGAGAAACCAATGGTTACACCGTCTCAAGTAGCAGAAATGATTAAGGCAGGGTTGCCCGACGCTAAAATACAAGTTGACGATTTGACCGGTGGCGGTGACCACTACCAGGCGAGAGTCGTCTCTGCAGCCTTTGAAGGAAAAAGCCGAGTACAGCAGCACCAACTGGTATACGGCGCTCTCAAACAGGCAATGGCTAGTGAAGCCATCCACGCTTTGGGCTTGGAAACCTTAACTCCTGCAGAATGGGAAGCGAAAAGTCAAGCTGCTTAATTGTTGAGCGGCAATTGGGTATCACAAGTTTGTGCTTGTGTCAATAGTTGCTTGAAATACAACTGCTGCACTTACCCACAAAAACCAAAGAAACCGGGTTTTTTAACCGGAATCTATGGCTGTAACGAAAGATTTTCCTAAAAAACCCGGTTTCTGCGTCAGTCAACGTTGAAAAATTTTCAAACAATATTAGGACCTACCATGAGTACAACAGCACATCAAAGAATTGACGAGTTGGTTAAGCAAAACAAAATCATGGTGTTTATGAAGGGCAATAAGTTAATGCCCCAGTGCGGTTTTTCTAATACTGTGGTGCAAATTCTCAATACTTTGGGAGTGCCTTACGAAACTGTTGATGTTTTAGCAGACCAGGAAATTCGTCAAGGCGTTAAAGAGTATTCCAACTGGCCGACAATTCCTCAAGTTTATATCAACGGCGAGTTTATTGGTGGCTCGGATATTATGATCGAGATGTATCAAAAGGGCGAATTGCAAGAAGTTGTGGAAGTGGCTTTGGCTTCTTAAATTAGACAGAAAAAACATTTCCCCGACTTCTTTAAGAAGTCGGGGAAATAACAGCAATCGCGTTTTACTTTGAATTAAGTTAATTTACTTACAGCGGATTCCAGGTTGATAAAGTACACCCCAGAAACCGGGTTTCTTCTGGATTTCTCGCCAGAAACCGGTTTTATTCAAGAAACCCGGTTTCTCTGTACTTCACTTACCTGGAAAGTGCTGTAATTATTCGTTACCAGGCAAAGCCTAGGAACGCAATGCAGTAGGCTAGGCATCGAATTTTTAGGCTCCCAAAGCGAGGCCGAGCCTGTGGACATCGGTTCCGAGGCATAGCCGGGGAACCAGTTAAAATTCCCAATTCCCAATTCCCAATTCCCCATTCCCCATTCCCAAATCATCAAGGGTTTATCAAACCGAATTTGCTATTTAATAGTAGTCTGCTTCAGTTTGGGTCTGTGGCATTGCAAAATTGGAGGGGTCGTGAATGTAACGGGCTGCTTCTTCCTCTAGTCTGTGAATCAGATAGGGTTCCAAACTGTTGGAGTGCCGCAGGGCTGCTAAATAGCCGTCTAAGTAAAGCCGCAGGTCATCAAAGCGATAACCTCTATTCCACATTTCGACGAGGGCGTCGGTGAGTTTTTGGTAGTGCCGGATTGTTTGGGTGTCTTGTAGCATGGTGTGAGTTTGAAATCCTTTGTGGTTTGTATAATGACGGCGGGATTTAGGAATGGCCTCGATTGATGCTGAGTGGCTCAGCTTGAAGCTATTTCTAAATAAAAGTTTTTACCCTGCTCAACAGGCTACCCTCCATAAAAAATTTCACTCGTTGCAATGCAGTTGCTCGACTTTTTGCGCGCACCTAGATAATTCGCTGTGCGTTTAATTGAGTCGGGATGTGGCTGAATTTGACGGTCAAAGTGGCTGAGTGTTCCGGCTACCGAGCGAACGGTTGGAGGAATTCTAGTTTCACTTGCGCGATTTGTCAACCTCCTGGAATTGGGGGCTGGGTCGGGGGGATCGCTTTTGGCAGGCGGTTGGGGCATGGGATCGATCGGCTTTACACTGTCCTATTTTCATTGTAAGCTCATCGCCAGAATGATTTAACCTTTCTGCAGGCTGACCCTGCCAAATTAACCCAATCTTTAAAATTCCTACCCTAGGTATGTCCGCTGCTTTAAACGCAGCTCATGCTTGAGTAGCGATGGTTACAAAAGCTTGACAAAAGCTCTGTTAACCTTGTAGCAATTAGTGATATGGGAAGCTCGCCTCTGTGGAATCTGCAAGTATTTCAATTGTTGAAGGGAATCCGCACCTGCGATCGCTCTTGGGCTGGCATCTACAGCAAGTCGGTCACTGGGTGCACCAGTCAGCGGATATCAGTCACGCTAGGGAAATATTTTTCAGCCGCCAGCCAACCCTAGTCATTCTGGATGCCCAATTGCCCGATGGGGACGGTTTGGAATTTTGCAACTGGCTACAACAGCAGCAGCAGTCGCTGATTTTGATGCTGTCGGCGCGGAATTCGGAATCGGATATTGTTGAAGGTTTGAAGGCGGGGGCAGACGATTACCTGACTAAACCCTTTGGGATGCAAGAGTTTATGGCCAGGGTGGAAGCTCTGATGCGCCGCAACCGCACGATGCTACCGCCGGCGACGCTGGAGTGCGGGCTGCTGAAAATTGATTTGGTGCAGCGCCGAGTCAGGTTGTACGAGGAACATATTGAGCTGACTCCCCAGGAATTTAGCCTGCTGTACGTGCTAGCTCAAGCTGGAGGAGTGCCGCTGTCGCGCTCGGATTTGCTGCGTCGGGCCTGGCCTGATGCGATTGATAACCCCCGGACGATCGACACTCACGTACTCTCTCTGCGTAAAAAAATCGAAATCGACCCGCGACAGCCGAGCTTGATTCAAACTGTACGCAATGTCGGCTACCGACTGAATCTGGAGTTGTTAAATAATGCCAATCAACATTCACCAGTGCCCAGGGCGGTGCTTTCTTAAACTGCGATCGGGCTATAAGTCTGATTTTATTTGGGGAATTGATTGGCGATCGCATCGGTTTTCGCTGCCATAATAAAGTCATTGCGATGCAGTCCAGAAATCTCGTGAGTCCACCAAGTAACGGTAACTTTCCCCCACTCGGTTAACAGTGCGGGGTGATGTCCTTCAGTTTCTGCTGCTTCGCCGACGCTGTTTGTAAAGGCGATCGCACTTTTGAAATCCGGGAATTCGTAAGTGCGTTCTATTTGGGGAATGCCATTTTTTTCGATCAAATTCCAGTCGGGAATTTGAGGTTTTAGCTGGACAATTTCGTAAGCTGTGACGCGGGCAGAGTTTGGGCTGCAGGCTGCACAGGGTTCTGTTGCTAAAGGTTCCATAAATTGCTGTTTAGCGAGAAGATGCTAAAAGATATTATAGACATTTCTAATCTGAATTATTTTGAAGGGCAACTGTCCTTTAGGATTGACATCTTGCACCATTTTTAATAAGCTTTTTATGGGCGGGTAGGATGCCCAACCCACAAGAAATTCACTCTTTGTGGAACAGGCCGGAAAGCCTGTTTTTGAGAATGGTGCAAGGCAGACATTGCGATCGAAATCGTTCAAAAAACAGATGAGCAATCCTTTAAAATTTCTGGAAATTATCGTTCACTGTGGAATCGGTTGACCGATAATATCAGGAATGGGCGGGTTGATTTGGCTATCTCGGTGATATTGTAAAACTTGGCGAACCCGCCCCTTCAAGTGCGATCGATCAACCGATAATTTTCTTAATCAAATCCAACTTACCCTTATAGGGAGCGTACCGCCATTTTAAGTCAAGTAAAAATGACTTTTGCAGCACGCTTTTTTGATGCGAAAAGGTATCAAAACTTGCTTTTGCGTGATAGCTACCGATGCCGCTTTCACCAACTCCGCCAAAAGGTAAATCTTTTACTCCCACTTGCATAACCGTGTCGTTGAGACAAACTCCCCCCGAAGAAGTTTCCCGCAAAACTCGCTCTTGTTTCTCTTTATTTTTGGAGAACAAATACAAAGCTAAAGGTTTGGGACGGGCGTTGATTTGGGCGATCGCCTCCCCGAAATCATCATACTCCAAAACTGGCAAAATCGGCCCGAAAATCTCATCCTGCATCACCGGCGAATCCCAGGAAACACGATCTAAAACCGTCGGTGCAATATATCTATCTTCCGGTTTCACTTCCCCACCGACGACAATTTCTCCATCTTTGATAAACGCACTCAAACGGTCTAATTGCCGCTGGTTGATAATCCGCGAATAGTCGGGACTTGTTTGCGGATTGTCGCCGTAAAATTCGTGAATGGCTGTTTTAATTGCTGTCATCAAAGCAGGTTTAACTTTTTTATCAACTAATAGGTAATCGGGAGCGATGCAAGTTTGTCCGGCATTGAGAAATTTGCCCCACGCAATGCGTTTTGCTGTGTATTCAACCTGAATGTCTGAGTCTACAATGCAAGGACTTTTTCCACCTAATTCTAATGTGACAGGTGTCAGGTGTTTAGCGGCAGCTTCCATGACTATTCTACCGATTTTAGTGCCGCCTGTAAAGAAGATGTGGTCAAATTTTTCGGCTAGCAATTGTTGGCTGATTTCGACTCCTCCTTCGACGGCGGCTATATAGGCGGGATCGAAGGTTTTGGATATCAGGTCGGCGATAACTTCGGAGGTGTGCGAGGCGATTTCCGAAGGTTTGAGAAGTGCACAGTTGCCGGCGGCGATCGCCCCGACCAAAGGTGATATCATTAGCTGAAATGGGTAATTCCAAGGCCCGATGATTAAAACAACGCCCAAAGGTTCAGGGTAAATGCGGGCCGATGCTGGGAATTGATCTATCGAAGCAGCCACTTTTCTCGGCTTTACCCACGATTTGAGGTTTTTGATGGCATAATTAACTTCGGCGATCGATGCGATTTCAAGATAAGCCTCGAATTCCGGCCGACCGAGGTCTGCCTTGACGGCATCGACTATTCGTGATTGATTAAGTTCGATCGCACTTTTAAGTTTTTTGAGTTGTTCAAGCCGAAAATCCACATCTTTCGTTTTCCCAGTCGCAAAAAATTGCCGCTGCTGCTGGATAATATCGCTGACGCTGATTACCATTTTTTGTCCTCCATGTCTATAAATAAATGTTACAACAGGAAAACGGAACTTGGGTAAAGTGCGATCGGTGTTAAAGCGCAGACCTCTTGAAAAAGTCTGCGATCGGGGCTTTATGCTATAACTTATAAAGTATTAATTGTAGATGCTTAATTTGAGTTAAGTCATGAAAATATCTAAGAACGATTTTTTTTTCTATTCCTGCTGGCTGCTTTGCTTGCTTGCAGTAGCAGGATGTACCTCTAAGCCCGAAAAGCAAGTTGTCATCTGCTCGAAAGACTTTACCGAACAAGTCATCCTCGCCGAAATTTTAGCACGCCATATCGAAGCTAAAACAGATATCAAAGTAGAACGAGAACTGAATCTGGGAGGTTCGCTTTGCCATCAATCCCTAACAGCAGGTAAAATCGACTTGTACGTCGAATACACGGGGACTGCTTACGCCAACCTGCTCAAACAAAAACCGATTTCTGACCCCAAAAAAGTCCTCGATTACCTCAAACAAGAATATCCCAAACAGTTTAAAGCAGAATGGACGGAACCGCTGGGATTTAATAACAGTTTTGCGATTATTGTGCGGGGAGACGATGCCAAAAAACTCAATTTACAAACTCTCTCGCAACTTGGGAAAGCTTCACCTAACCTCCGGGCTGGTTTCGGCCCAGAATTTAACGAGAGAGAAGATGGGTTTCCCGGGTTGGCGAAAACTTACGGAATTAAGTTTCGAGAACAACCGAAGGAATTGCTGTTAGGATTGCTTTATCAAGCGCTGCAACAAAAAGAAGTAGATGTGATTGCTGGTAATACGACGGACGGTTTGATTCAAAGTTTAGGTTTAGTAGTTCTCAAAGATGACAAGGGCTATTTCCCGCCCTACGAAGCAGTTCCGGTTGTGCGATCGCAAATTTTGGAACAATACCCGGAATTGCGTCCAGTGCTCGCAGAATTGGGCGGCAAAATCTCTGAGGAAGATATGCGGAAACTCAACTATCAAGTTGACGGGGAACAGCAGGAAGCGGGACAAGTGGCGCAGGAGTTTTTGCAGCAAAAGCTGGGCGCTGCAAAGCCCGCACCTAGCGCAAAGTAATGGTTAGTTTCTCTCCTAAAAGTTCACTTTATAGGCGTAGCAGCTTACTTAAAAGTTGGGATTAGAAATTGGTAAGTATTGGGATTTCTACGGTTTCAGCAATTTTATGAGCTAGCTTTTTAAAGTCTCCGTAAACACTTTGCACGGCCTGGATGTGAGAACCAATTGCCCCATCCGCAGGTTTGAGGTGGAACATAGGTTTATGGGCTTCCTGGGCAAGCGGCATCAGACTCTGATAGTGTTTTAGCAAAGCTAAACAGTGAGGATCTTCGGCGATGGAAAGTGTGCTATTTTCCGATTCATTGAGCACAGCTTCCCGATAAATATTAGGAATCCGTGCAATCCATCGCTGATAAGCTTTCACTGGGCGGTCTAGCCGTACCGAGTGTTGCAGGACAATATAACCAACAGGTTGCATTTGACCTTGAGGAAGCTTTAAATCAGGGGCAGGATTTTTCTCTAATCTTTCTAGCCATTCTTGCCGCCAGCGTCTGAGAGTTGGGCCGAGATTTTTCAATCCTTGCAGTGAGAATAAATCCGGTGATAGAGGAACTACTACATAGTTAGCTGCAATCAAAGCGGCCCGGTTAATCGCTCCTAAATTCGGGCCGATGTCTGTCAAAACTACATCAGCTTGATGAACTGTTGCTGCTTCTTGCAAGAGTCGCCAAAAAGCAGAAATGACCCGAAAAGAACGCTCCTTGCGATCGGTGCAGCCGGGCCATTCTGCTGAGAGGTCATCTTCAAATCCAGAGAGCAATAAATCTCCTACCAAGAGTCCCAATCTTTCTTCAATGTGCTCTACTTCTGGAGTAGCAATATCACCAATTCCTCTAACTAAAGGCTGTACGCAGCGAAAAACTGTGTTAGGTCGGTTATTGCCTTCCCACAATTCTTCTAAACGTTCTTCCTCTAGAAAAGCAGCAGTCAGATTGGCTTGGGGGTCTAAATCTGCTGCTAGCACCCGCATTCCTAAATTGCGATACATCCAGGCTAAATGATATACTAGCGAAGTTTTACCGACGCCACTTTTATTATTGAAAAAAGCAATAATGGGTACTGTCACGGATGCCTCCTAATAATTACTAAAACATGAGCATCTTCGACAACAAACTCCGGTGGTGGACTGCCATTTTTTTGCAGTGAATTGCGATCTATGGCGATACCCATTCCAAACCTTTGTACATAACCAAGATTTTTTAAGGCTTCTGCTAAGTTTGGATTGCGGTAGTCAGTGATTCCAGGCCTACCAAAATTTTGTCTGTTAACTTGTCCAAAGGGCCCTCCGGGGTTTTGAATTTCAATGCGATCGCTAAACCAGGTAATTCTTACTGGTGCATACGTCCCTTCATAGGTGCGGTGCAAGAGCGCATTTCTAGCAAGCTGTTGCAGTGCTACTAACGGGTAATCTGGCTGCTGGATTTCCACTGACTGAGCGGTAATATCAGAAGCTATTGAGATATGAGATTGCAGTATTTCATCTAACACTCTCAGCATCATAGAAAGTGGCCCGGCAATTTCTTTCTGGTCTTTAATTGGGTCGGTTAGCTCAGTTCCCTCAATTCGCAAAAATTGAATGTAAGCACCCGGTATCAATTGCCTTGGGTCTTTTCCTACTACCAATATACCTAAATTTGTTGGCTGAATTGACGGTAAACTGGTAATAAATCTTACTGATGCTAATTGGTGTTCGACGGTTCTTTGATTTTCTTCTAATATGTCACTAGGCAATGCTGAAGGTAGATATTCCTGTTGAAATAAAGTTAAATTTAAGTCATCTAGTGTCCCGGAAGGCAAAGATTGAATATCAAAAGGTAAATCTCTGGAACGCCGTTTTTCTGAGAGACGGCGCTCTTCTTCGGCTGTGGCAGTAGCGCGGCGGGGGCCCACCCGTACCCAGATTCGCCCCTCATAGCGGACAGGGGGTGCATCTGATGGTTCTACAATGACTGCTGCTAACTCGCATCCCGCAAGCGTTCGCTTTTGCACGGTTATCGCGGGAAAAGGCAGTATATTTCCATCTGAACGCATATCCGAGAGGGTTAGTAACAGTTGATCGGTGATGCTCAAATTGGCACAGCTTCCATCATCATTAACACCTATAAATAGTACCCCTGGCTGTTGGTGGTTTGGCAAGTCGTTGGCAAAAGCGCATATAGCCTGACGGAGTTTACCCCTATCGGATGTTGAGGCCTTGCGCTCTACTCGATCGGATTCAATGTCTTTGAGGAGATTTTCTAACTGACTGTCATCCATGCTTTAACTTATTTGTCGTAAATTATTCTTACTGCTTGCTAACAGCCGACTGCGGCTATAGCAATCCTAAATCATTTGTGAATTTCTTACTCCCTCCCCTTGATAAGGGGAGGGTTGGGGTGGGGTAAAAAATTTACGACTCCTGCAAGGATTGCTATAGTTTGGGAATTGTTAAGAGTTTAAATAGAAAAGTTTATTTTCAATTACTACTTACCAATTTCCCGCATCAGCCGCTAAATTAAATTTCTAAGTCCCTTCACTCAGCCTCCGCAAATTCAAAATATCGCTCATCTTTTTAATTTGCATACAAGTCCGCTCGAACTGTTGTTTATCCTGGATATCCATGCACAAATCAATTAAGGCCGGCAATCCGGGATATGTTTTGACTTGAGCGCTGCGGACGTTTACTTGGTTGTCCTTCAAATGCGATAAAACATCATTGAGAACTCCCACTCGATCGAGGGCTTCAATTTGAATGTTAACCGGATAAGTGTTGGGTCGAGATTCATTGCGGTTGCTGGAATTCCAACTCACAGGAACCAAGCGATCCCCAGGTACGCTCTCAACATTTGAACATCGTTGTCGGTGAATCGAAATTCCGCGAGTGCGAGTCACAACTCCAATAATTGATTCCCCAGGAATCGGACAGCAACAGCCGGCTAAATGGTAGAGCAATCCCTCTACACCTGCGATGGGCGATTTGCTCGGAGACGAACTCGGTAATGGTTTCGGTGTCGTCGATGCAGGTATTAGCTGGGGCAATTCGTGGGTTGCTGCGGGAGCAGCTTCAATTTTTTGCTGCACTTTTACTAAATCTCGCAGTCGATTTACTACGAGATTTAGGGTGACTTCGCCGTAGCCTAAACCGGCGATTAAATCTTCGACGCTGTGGTAGTTGCAGCGCTGAGCCACCGATTGCATGGGTTCAGATTTTAGCAAAGATTCTAAGCCGTTTTTACCTAATTCTTTTTCCAGCAATTCTCGGCCGCGAGCGAGATTTTCATCTCGGTGCGATCGCTTCAACCACTGGCGAATTCGGTTTTTTGCTCCGTTTGTCTTGACAAAATTCAGCCAATCGGAACTCGGATGACCATTTTTTTGGGTCAAGATTTCTACAATATCGCCGTTCTTTAAAACCTTGTCTAGTGTCACCATTCGCCCGTTGACTCTGGCACCGGTGCAGTGATTGCCAATTTCTGTGTGAATGCGGTAAGCAAAATCTACGGGAGTTGATCCGCTATTGAGAGCAATTACGTCTCCGTTAGGAGTAAAAACGTAAATATCTTCGTCGAATAAGTTGTCCTTAATGCTTTGTAAATATTCGCGATCGTCTTTGAGGTCGCTTTGCCATTCAAGGAGTTGTCGCAGCCAAGTAAATTTTTCGTCATCGCCGGTGACTTTTGTGTTAGAACCGCCGGTTTCTTTGTATTTCCAGTGCGCGGCAATGCCGTATTCTGCAATGTGGTGCATGGCTACGGTGCGGATTTGCACTTCGATGGGGCGGCCGCTGGTTCCGATTACTCCGGTGTGCAAAGATTGGTAGCGGTTGGCTTTTGGTAAACCGATATAATCTTTAAAGCGGCCGGGAATCGGGCGGAAAGAATCGTGGACGATCGCCAAAGCCCGATAACAGTCATCATTGGTTTCTACTATGATCCGCACCGCTGCAATATCGTACACTTGGTTAAAGCCTTTTTGGCGGCGCTGCATCTTCCCATAAATTCCGTACAAATGTTTGGGACGACCGCTAACTTCATAGCATTTAATGCCTAAATTGTCAAGCCTTTCTCGCAAACTATCTGTGACTTCTGCGAGTTGAGTTTCTCGATCGGCCCGCTTCACCGCCACCAATTCCTGAATTTCGCGGTAAGCTTCAGGTTCCAGGTATTTAAAGGCTAAATCTTCCAATTCCCACTTAAAGCGGCCAATACCCAAACGGTTCGCTAGGGGAGCAAAAATATCTCGGGTTTCTAGGGCAATACTGCGCTGCTTTTCTTCGGACAAATGCTCCAAAGTTCTCATGTTGTGCAGCCTGTCTGCCAGTTTGACGACAATGACGCGAATATCTTTAGCCATTGCTAGGAACATTCGGCGGAAATTTTCCGCAAGGCGCTCTGTTTTGCTGGAAAAATTAAACTTAGAAAGCTTGGTGACACCTTCAACCAACTGTCGCACTTCGGCGCCGAACCGCTGTTCTATTTCTTCGAGAGTAATATCTGTATCTTCAACAATGTCGTGGAGGAAGCCGGCGGCAATCATGACGTTGTTGCCGCCCATATACCGGAGTATTCCAGCGACAGCTACCGGATGGCAAATGTAAGGTTCTCCTGATTTGCGGTATTGTCCTTCGTGCAAGTCGCGGGCAAATTCAAAGGCCCGACAAATTAAGCTGTCGTCCGTCGAACAATTCGGGTTAGGGCCCCCATCAGGCTCCGATCGAGCATTCAGGCATTCTTGCAGCCAATCGGGAACTACAGCAGGATCGATCGAAGGAGAGGGAGTCAGAGTGTTCGCGTTCATGGGGTACACCTTTAAAACTTAGAAATACAAATGGTTAAAAGCCGGTTTTCGGTTGAATTGCCGAAATTATGTGTTTAGCTATACTAAACTAATTGAATGCCACAATTTGCAATTCAAAAAAATAGTCGATTTTTCTCAAACTATACCTATCTAATTCCGAGTCGCCCCCCCTCGCAGGTAGGAAAAGATAGTGACACCACTGCTGCCGCAGCAGTCTGTCGATCGGGGAAAATCGGGTAAAATAAGCATATTTTGGCGGTAGCCGTTGAGGTTGCGGGCGATCGGCATTTACCGGCAACGCTAAACTAAAAGCAGCAGCCAGAAGGGTAGAGTCAGGGCAGCAAATCAAAAAAAGTTCTCACAAAACAGGGAATAGCTCCAAAAACGCACAGCTTCCCTCCCTATGAGCAAACTTAAGTAAGTATCTACTTTGATTATAAATACAAATTTGTTTACAAAATCATGATATTGTCCGAAGACCGCCGCCAGTGCTACCAAGAATTACAGCAAGCGCTAGAAGAACTACAAAGAACTGCTGCACAGGAGAATCTGGATCGGGCCGCGCTGGCGATCGAATACACAAAAGTGCAACAATTTTTCGGAAACCAAATTATGAGAGCCGAAAGCGATGAGTTAGACGCCTCAGAAACACCCCCAGAGCAGTCCTATTTGACGGAAATTCACAAGCAACTGCGGTTATTGGGGACAGATGTCACCTTTTTGCAAGCGTCGCGCCAGCCAGCGACAGCAAAGGCGAGGCAAACTGGGGCGATCGCGCGGCTTAACACGCTAATTGGCTACTGTGGCGCGCTGCTGCAAAAAAATTCTGGTTCTTCAGGGCCCGCCTAGATACAGAATTAATAATTGAATTAACAGGGAATTAATAAGGCAAGGAGAAATAAAGCGGTGGAATGTCCAAAATGTAAACATCCCAATTTAGAAGGCGGTACCTTAGCCGGCCGTATGTCGGTGCAGTGGTGTCCCAACTGTTACGGTATCTGGATTCCAGGCAGAGAATACGAAGCTTGGCAAAAAGAGCAAAGCCAGTGGTACAACAAATCCGAGAAGCCTGATGCGACAGCGACTCTCGGCATAGAATTCACGCCGTCTCCCTACGACAGCAAAGCAGCGCTGTGTCCCGAAGACGGTCACTATCTGTCGCGGGCGAAAGTTCCTTTCAGCAGAGTGCCCTTTTACATAGAGCGCTGTATGTTGTGCGGGGGCATTTGGTGCGATAACGGCGAGTGGGACATTCTCGAAAGTCTGGGATTCCACACCGAGATTGACAAGATGTTTTCTCCGAATTGGCAAGCTAAGGCCCGCGTGCAAGAACTCGCCTCTCGGGAACGTCAAGTGCTGACTGAGAAGTTGGGGCCGGATATCGCCGGATATGTGTTGGAACTCGCGGAAGTTTTAGCAGACCATCCTCACGCAGATTGTGCCGCTACTTACATACTGCGGAGAGCTGAGTTGAAGCGAAGGGAAATTTAGTCAGTTGTCAGTTGTCAGTTGTCAGTTGTCAGTTGTCAGTTGTCAGTTATCAGTTGCTCGGTGAATGATGTACTAATAAAAGCTTTGTTTGTAGCTATTTTTATTTGTATTTACAAACAGCAGAGCCGTCTCTTGCCCATAACTAATAACTCTGAAACACTAAGAAGTAACAACTAACAGCCAGGATATTGACCATTAAATAACAAATAACAAATAACAACTGACCGCTGACTACTGACCGAAAGGATCCAGGATACAAGCCCCCGAATTTATCTCGCGCAAGTTAATGCTTTAATTCTTTAATCTAAAATCCAAAATCTAAAATCTAAAATCGATTGACTAAGGACTAATGACTAATGACTAATGACTCTTCTCTATTTTCCGTTGACAATCTGCGAGTAGCTTATCCCCAGCGGCGGGGCCAATCCGGTTGGGCCGTGGACGGGGTTTCCCTGACGCTGAAACCGGGGGAAAAGCTCGGATTAGTTGGGGAGTCTGGGTGCGGTAAGTCAACTTTGGGAAGGGCGGCGATGCGGTTGCTGCCGGATTCAACGCTGATTGAGGGGCGAGTTAGTTTTGCTGGAGAGTCGGTGTTTGATATGAATGCTTCGCGGCTGAGACAATTTCGGGGCGAAGCTGTAGCATTGATTTTTCAAGATCCGATGACTCGTCTCGATCCTTTGATGACTGTAGGAGAACATTGCATCGAGACTTTGCAAGCTCACCGACCGAATTTGGATCGCAAGCAAGCTAAGAAACGGGCAATCGAAACTCTGGAAGCTGTGAAAATTCCCGCGTCTCGCTGGTCGCAATTTCCCCACGAATTTAGCGGCGGAATGCGGCAAAGAGTAGCAATTGCTTTGGCTCTTTTGCTCGATCCCAAATTAATTGTGGCGGACGAACCGACTACAAGTTTGGACGTAACTGTAGCTGCTCAGATTTTGCAGGAATTAACCAGACTTTGTGAGGAACGGGGAACGGCTATTTTGTTGATTTCTCACGATTTGGCGATGGTGGCTGAGTATTGCGATCGCATTGCGGTGATGTACGGCGGTAAAGTTGTAGAAACAGGGCCGGTGCTAAACGTTTTTGAAAAACCGCAGCACGAATATACTCGATCGCTCCTCAAAGCAGCTTTGCACATTCAAGCCGATTCTGACAAAGGGTTAGCATTCGAGGAAATCAGGACTGAAGCCGTTACTGCAAACTTAACAAATTCGCCTCTTTTGACCGTAACCAATTTGCAGCAACACTACAGTTTAGAAAGCAATTTATTAGATCAGTTGTTTTCCAGGAATCGGCAGGTAATTAAAGCCGTAGACGGCGTTAGTTTAGAGCTACAACGGGGAGAAATCCTAGGGCTGGTGGGGGAGTCCGGCTGCGGCAAAAGTACCTTGTCACGCACGATTTTGCAGCTAATTACCGCGACTGGCGGCAAAGTGGAATTTCAAGGAATAGATATAACTGCCCTGAACCGCGATGCTGTGAGGAAGCACCGCCGCGAAATGCAAATGATTTTTCAAGATCCCCACGCTTGCCTGAATCCGATGATGACTGTCGGGCAAAGTATTGCTGATCCTTTGTTTATTCACAAATTAGCTAATGGCAGCGAAGCTAAAAAACAAGTAATCCAAATGTTAGAGCGGGTGGGTTTAAGTCCAGGGGAGGATTTCTTTCGCCGCTATCCGGGGGAATTGTCAGGAGGACAACAGCAGCGAGTTTCTATAGCCCGTGCTTTGATTACTCGGCCGCAACTGATAATTTGCGACGAACCTGTGAGTATGCTGGATGCCAGCGTGCAGACTCAAGTTTTAGAGCTGATGTTGGAGTTGAAGCAGGAATTTAATTTGACTTATCTGTTTATTACGCACGATTTGTGGGTGGCGAGATTTTTTTGCGATCGTATTGCGGTAATGAATGCTGGAAAAATTGTTGAAATCGGTAAGACTAGGGATATTTTTACTAATCCGCAGCACCCTTACACTCAGCAGTTGTTGCAGGCTGCTCCTTTACTAGCCCGAACTAATTGATTTGGGATTTGGGATTTGGGATTTGGGATTTCGGAAATTTCGGGTTAAATTGGTTAAAGTTAAGGGATACTTTTCAAATCCTTCCACCGACACCAAGCACGATATGGCAGAATCTGACCTAGGCAGTTTTGCGGTGGCACCCGAAGCCTCATTCGCGATCGCAGAAGATGAAGACACCGAGATCGATCGTCCGACGGTAACTCGATCGTCAGCATACAACAACTGGTCTGCCGACGATCCAGTGGGAGCTTTGTTCAAGGAAATGGCTCGGTATCCTCTACTGACAGCAGCCGAAGAAGTAGAGTTGGCGCGCCGCGTTCAAGAATTGGTAGCCCTGGATGAACTAGAACAGCGTTTGCAGCAGGAATTGGACAGAGTGCCGACAAAAGCTGAAATCGCAGCGGCTTTGGGGATAAGCGAAACTCAAATGCAACAGCTTCGCCACCAGTGTCAGTCGGCGAAACGGAAAATGATCAGCTCGAATTTGCGCTTGGTGGTTTCGATTGCCAAACGCTATCTTAATCGGGGCGTGCCTTTTCTCGATTTAATTCAGGAAGGAGCTTTGGGTTTAAATCGAGCAGCCGAAAAGTTCGATCCAGAGAAGGGTTACAAGTTTTCTACCTATGCCTATTGGTGGATTCGCCAAGGAATTACCCGGACAATTGCCAATCAAGGGCGGACGATTCGCTTGCCTGTTCACATTGTCGAACAGTTAAATAAACTCAAAAAAGTTTATCGAGATTTGAAGCGTTCTCTTCAACGAAATCCAAGTGAAACTGAACTTGCTAGAGAAATGCAAGTTAGTTGCGAACAGCTTCGCTACCTCCAGCAAGTACGTCGGCAATCTTTGTCTCTCAACCACCGCATCGGCTCAGAAGAAAGTTCGGAACTTTTGGATGTTCTCGAAGATAACGCGACGCAATCTCCCGAAGCTCAGATGAATGAGATGATGATGCGCCAAGATATTTTGGAGGTGTTGGACAGTATTTTGACTGAGCGGGAAAAAGAGATTGTTGCTATGCGTTACGGTTTGCTGACCGGCGAACCTTACACTTTAGAAGAGGTCAGCAGTTTGTTCAATTTGTCCCGCGAACGAGTCCGTCAAATTCAAAATAAGGCAATGCGAAAGCTGCGCCGCCCTCAAGTGACGGAACGATTGAAGGGCTGGTTGAAATAAACTAAAAAACCTTGAGTTGGCATTTTGAAAAATCTTAAAATTATTGTGGGGTGGCACTCCGAGGCCACCGTAAATATGCTGGTTTAATGTGGAAAAGCTTAATTAAAAATTACCAATTAAAAATTTCTGGATGTGGTATTTTTAATTGTTGATTGTCGCGTACTACTTACTTATTTATGTCTTCTGAGGTAATTTTGCGCCCCGCTACCCGCGCCGACGTGCCGGTGCTGTTTGATTTGATTAAAGCTTTAGCTGAGTACGAAAAATTATCTCATGCCGTTACTGGCAATGCCGTTGATTTGGAGCGTCATTTGTTTGGCGATAGACCTTTTGCTGAAGCGGTTTTAGCCGAGTGCGAAGGTCAAGTTGTGGGCTGGGCGCTGTTTTTTTACAATTATTCTACTTTTTTAACTCAGCCGGGAATTTATTTGGAAGATTTGTTTGTGGTGCCTGAGTTTCGAGGGCGGGGGATTGGCAAGTCTTTGATAGTTTATTTAGCGCAGTTGACGGTGGAAAGGGGCTGCGGGCGTTTGGAATGGAGCGTTTTGGATTGGAATGAATTGGCGATCGGATTTTACAAGGGTATCGGTGCTGATGTGATGCCCGACTGGCGGATTTGCCGGGTTGCGGGCGAGTCTTTGGCAAATTTGGCATCGAAGTAATTCAGGCGTGTGGAACAGGCATCTTGCCTGTGTGTGAAACAGGCATCTTGCCTGTGTGTGGCACAGGCATCTTGCCTGTGTGTGGCACAGGCATCTTGCCTGTGTGTGGCACAGGCATCTTGCCTGTGTGTGGCACAGTATGTGGAACAGGCATCTTGCCTGTGTGTGGAACAGGCATCTTGCCTGTATGTGGAACAGTATGTGGAACAGGCATCTTGCCTGTATGTGGAACAGGCATCTTGCCTGTTAACCTAAAATGCCGCACTGGGGTTAATTAATACCGACCTAATTAATTGACAAAAATATAGGAAAATTTAGATAAGAGTTAAGTTAATTGGGAGAGTAAATCGTGATTATTTGGGTAAACGAGCAAATCGATCCGTCGGGCATTCTTTATTCTTGTATTGCTTGTTGCGATGAGACTCAAGCGAAGGATTGCCACGAATCTTTTGAGAAGAATTTGACGGCCGAGCAAAAACAGCAGGGCTGGGTTGCTACCTTGCGGACTGTTAGTTCTTGGGATGAGGTGCCTGTTAATGCTTTGAAATTGAATTAATGAGTGCAAGTCATCAGCAGCTTTAGTCTCGCCCTGTTTCCGTTCGCTTGAAACGGCAGGAAAACGTGGGCAATCTGTTCGTCCAAGGCAAGATAGCTCGATCGCACATTGGTCAAAATAACAGAAGTTTTGTGAATCTGAAGGCAAAAACCTGCCATCATTTGGCGCGGAGAATCTGAGGATTGTGCCCTGGAAGCTGCGGGAATTTGGGCGGAAATTTTCGGGCTGGCACTGCTGCGAACACGCTAGGACGAAAAAGCGTGCCAGTGCGATCCTTTTCGAGGGCTCCGCTAACGACAATTTGCATTTTTTAAACTGATTTTAGCATTACTATTAATAGATAGAGGCATTTCCAATTGTCTAGTTAAATTTTTATGATTGAAACCTTATTTCACGCTTATACGCCTCTAGTTATCTGGACGGGCTTGGGACTGCTGCTGTTTCGGTACATCCCAGTTAATTTTCCCAAGCTGCTGAGCTACTTTCTTTTCTGGATTGGGATACCGCTGCAAATTCTAGTTTTAGCCCGTCACAGCGAATTTTCGGGTGCTGTGGGATTCACGCCGGCGATCGCCATATTCGTGTTATTTCTGAGTACGAGTTTTGCTTGGCTGACTTGGGTATTATTGCGTAGGCTGAGTGCGGCCCACATCCAAAAGCCCTATTTTCAGGGCAAAAATTCTCTAGTAAATTTATTTTTAGTAAATTTTAATTCCCTGAAGCGATCGAGCGAAGGAAGTTTTATCCTAGCTGCGATGTTAGGGAATACGGGCTTTGTTGGATTAGCAATCACCCCGTCTATCATCAGCACCGATAACAACAACTGGGCTGTCTTGTACAGCGTCACTAACAACGTTATTGGCACTTATTGTTTCGGTGTATTTATTGCTAGCTATTTTGGGAACTCCGAGCAAAAAAATCACTGGTGGACTCAGATCCGGGACGTGCTGACAGTTCCCGCCCTGTGGGCATTTTTAATTGGTTTTTATACTAGAAACATCCCCCTGCCCGAAATAGTGGAATCGGGATTGCAGACTGCTGTTTGGGTGGTAATTGCCAGTGCTTTGCTGCTGGTTGGCATCCGGCTGAGGTCTATTAAGAAATGGGAAAGTTTTGAACTGGCCTTAATCCCGTCGCTGTTAAAAGTGGTAATTGTGCCGGTGCTAATCGGATTGGGTGCTAGTTATTTCGGATTGAGCGGCGATCCGAGGTTCGTGTTGGTGTTGATGTCGGGAACGCCCACAGCTCTTTCCGTGTTGATTTTAGCAGAAGTCTACGAGCTCGATCGCGATTTGTTAGCTAGCAGCATCGCCATCACTTCTGTCGGGTTGCTGTTGATGCTTCCGCTGTGGTTAGCTGGGTTTAGTTAATATTAGCTGGAGTCTACAATCGGCTGGAGCTAAAATTTCGCAGTACAATCAAACATAACTGCACGGAAAAGGCTATGAATGAGACAATAACTGCTACAGGTCTGCCTCCTGCATTCCCCGACCACACGCAATTGCCAGACGAAGACGGTACATTTGTGAAAAATTTTCACGAGCATCCCCAGAGCATCATTCTGGCAGATTGGATGTTTTGGGATTTGCTAGCCGTAATGGAAAGCAAGAGCGCGATTGTACTCCGTTGGCTGTAGTTAGCGACTGTGAGCAATGGAAATAGATCCCCATGCTGAGGATTGATATCAAATTCCCCAAACTCTCTCTGTAGCGCGAGCATCCCGCACCAGATATTTTACAATCACAAAAAACAAAGCTGATGGAAACTAAACCACCTCTACCGCCCTTTACGTTGGAAACGGCTAAAGCCAAAGTTCAAGCTGCTGAAGATGCCTGGAATACCCGCGATCCCGAACGAGTAGCCTTAGCTTATACGGAAGATTCTCAGTGGCGAAACCGTGCCGAATTCTTCAGCGGACGGGAACAAATCAAGGCTTTTTTAAGACGAAAATGGGCAAAGGAATTAGATTACCGTTTAAAGAAAGAACTGTGGAGTTTTACAGACAATCGGATTTCTGTTCGATTTGAGTATGAGTGGCACGATGATTCTGGCTACTGGTATCGGGCCTATGGTAATGAACAGTGGGAATTTGCCGAAAATGGGTTAATGCGAAGACGTGAAGCTAGCATTAATGATGTTCCGATTCAAGAGTCTGAACGGAAGTTTCGATAAGATTTATCTGTGAGTTGTTAGACGCATAAACCGGGTTTATTAGGAAAATATGCAGGTTGGTAAGCTGTCGCGCATTTAAATTATATATTCAGGGCGGGCGGGACACCCCACAAGACTGTAATTTTTTTTGACAGACAATTTATATCATGTCCAATCGATTGACCGCGATTAAAAGCCGGGGCGGGTTTACAGATTTTCCCGTTTCTATTTAATATATTGGCGAACCCGCCCCTACAGGAATCATGGTTAATTGACCGGACATGATATTAAATGTCGCAACAGCTTAGTAAGGACTTTAGTCATGATTGACTAAACGCCAGAAAGACAAATAAAGTCCTCACTACGAACGAAAGGTTTGCAGTAAGGACTTTAGTCATGATTGAATAAACGCCAGAGAGAGGAGTAAAGCCCTCACTACGAACGAAAGACGCGCAATTGCTCAACTTTCCTCAATCGGTAAGCAAACTTGGAGAAGTAAGCACAAAGACATCCCTGGTTCCCACTCCTTCAGATTCCGGTTTAATCGGTGTAGTAAAGTGGAAAAACTCGTGGTCGTTAACTAACAGCAATTCTCCCGGATGCAGAATTTTATTAAAAACAGGCTTCTCTTTTTTAGCCAAGTACAAATGCGTTTCCCCGCCTACAATATTAGTTCTGTCAACCGAGAAAATCCCGATAAAGTCAGTACCGTCTTGGTGAATGCCTTCCGGTGCGGGGTTGCCGAAATTGTTTGGCGAACAAGTCGTCCTGATTTGATGGATGCCGATTTCAGCTTCGGGGTGAATTTTGCAGGAATCGAAAAAAGCAAAAATCATCTGTTTGAAATTATCGAGGGCGATTAGTCGATCGTCCAATTCGGCAAATTCCCGCCTGATATCACCCACTAGCGGATTGTATGTTTTGCTTTGATACAAATAGCCGTGAGGTAACTTAACTAACTCATTTCCGTTGACCGCAAACCGCGATAATCTTCTCGAACGATACTTACCTTTCACATACGGATCGACAGGCATATCGTCAAAAAATTCCTTGAAACCTTCTAGCTTAATCGAGTTTACTTTTTTGAAAGTAAACATGAAGGCATAATCCAAATGAATGGATTCTAATACGGTTTTCATAGATTTTACTCCCTGAAGCCTTGCTCCCCTCCCTAATTTTGCCTGTAGGAGGTGTATGCTTCTACTCTAGCGCAGGTTTTTTGTATGTGTCGTAAAAGGCACTACAAAAATTGCAAAGATATCGTAAAGCTTGCAAGATGAATCCGGGGGCTGGTTCTTCTTTTAATCCAAAATCCCCAATCTAAAATCCAAAATCCAAAATCTAAAATCGATTGACTGCTTTCACCAGCGACTGACAGGCGCGCAGGAAAACGGCAACATCGACCCCAAGTGCAACGTACTGAACGCCAGCATCAATCCACTGCTGGGCGATTTCGGGGTTTTCGGCAAAAGTACCGGCGGCTTTGCCTGCTTTGCGGATGGTTTGCACTGCCTCCTGCATCATGTCGATGACTCGGGGATCGCGGACTTGGCCGGGAATGCCGATCGACTGTGACAAATCGTAAGGCCCTAGAAAAATCACGTCAACCTCTGGCACAGTAACAATTTCTGCCAGGTTGTCGATGCCACCTTTGCCTTCGACATGAATCACAACTAAGGATTCTTCGTTGAGTTTGTCGGTGATATTTGTACCTGCGGCGGTGTACAGTCCGGCCCGCGTAGCGAAGGAAAGGCCTCGCGTGCCCAGAGGACTGTATTTAGCACTTTTGACAGCGGTTTCGGCATCGATTTTGCCTTCAATTTGAGGTACTTGAACCCCTGCACTGCCGATGTCGAGAGCTCGTTGAATTTGCGGCCCGTCGTTTTTGCTGACGCGAACGATCGGTGCAATTCCACTACAGTCGGCGGCGCGACACAAATCTTCAGCAGCAAGCGGGTGCAGGGGGCCGTGTTCCATGTCGATAACGGCAAAGTCGAATCCAGCGTGACCGCAGATTTCTATGAATGCGGGATAAGGGCAGTTCATAAATAAACCGAGGACTGTTTCGCCTTGTTTAATTTTTTGTTTCAGTTGGTTTTGACGCATGGGTAATCCCGGAAAGTTAATTTTTTTTAGCCGCAGATGAAGCCAGATTGTTTTTAACAATACAGCTAAAATATTGTCGCGGTCGATTACTTTATGTTAACAAAATAGACAAAAATTTTATAGCTGCTTTTGCTTCTATCTTAAAGGGAATCAAGCACAAAAGCCAGCCAAAAAGAAACATTCCTAAAATTGGTAAAAATATGGCTCCCACGGATGGTTCGACTAACCAAGCAAATAAAGAAAACATTCCAATACTGCCCGTTGTCCACAGCCAAAGAATCAGAAATCCTAGAACTATTTTATGTAAAGTCATCCTAATTTTTATATAACAACCAAACTTTTGAGTATGTATATCTCCTTCTATAATTGGGATCAATGACTTGCGACCGATGATGATGCGATTGATTTTGAATTTTTTGCCAGAGATTGTTCCTTCATAGGGTTTTGCAGGTGGCGGGCCAAAGGGTAGTGTTACTCTAAAAAGTTTGGGAGGAGTGACAACTTCCTCCAACCGGGACACAACTTCCGAAAAAGTTAAACTGGTAGTAATTGTTAAACTCTCAAACGGAATAAATAACCTAAAAAATTTGACTATTTTGAGCATAATGTTCATCCGGCTGTTCAATAGTTGTTGCTGGTATTAATGCCTCTTATCTAAAAAAGTTTTCCCTGACAACAGCGCGAAATACCAGTATACTGCAAAATAAACATTTAGATGGGATGAGTGTTTTTCGCGCTATGTCAAAATTAATTCCACAATCTCCGATGAAACTTCGACAGTATCTATTTGTGCTCAAAGGTCGATCGATCCTTAGCCTCACCCTCGGCATAATTTCCGCGATAGGGAGCATTTCGCCAGTATTTGCCGAACCTGGGCGTAATCCAGACAATGCAGAAACTTGCGACATTCTAGTAGCAGGCGGCGGGCTCGCAGGCGCTGCTACCGCTTACGAAGGTTTGCTGGCGGGGCGCACAGTTTGCCTCACTGAAATTACTGACTGGGTAGGCGGTCAAATTTCCTCCCAGGGAACTTCCGCACTCGATGAAAGAGATACTCAGCGATCGCTCTTATTTTACCCCCGTGGCTACCTAGAATTGCGGCGGCGGATCGAGCAACATTACGGCCGGCTAAATCCCGGAGGCTGTTGGGTTAGCTATTCCTGTTTCATGCCCTACGACGGTCACAAAATTCTATTTAACATCTTGCAGGATGCCGCTAGAAAAGGCAAAGGCACGCTGAAATGGTTTCCCAATACAGTTATTAAAGAACTAGCAATTACTCCTGCTGTGGCGGGGAATACGGTTGGGGGTCAACAAATTAAAAGTGCGATCGCCATTCAACACAAACCAGCCGCCAACACCGGGCCAATCAACACCGAAACTCTTTCTCAGACTATCGAAGATGCCTATCGCTACGATAATTCTCCGCGATTTAACAAAACTATTATTCGGTTTATTCCCAAACCACCTAACCAGTCAAATTCAAAACCTAGACCTGCTGATTGGTACGTGGTAGATGCCACCGAAACAGGGGAATTGATCGGACTTGCCGATGTTCCCTACCGCCTCGGAATTGACCCGCGTTCCCCTCTTGAACCTTCTTCTGCCAGCCCCACCGGCGACGCTTACTGCACTCAAGGTTTTACCTACACCTTTGCGATGGAGGCAACGAAGGAACCGCAGCAGCATCAGGTGCCGTCTTTTTATCAACAATACGCTCCTTACTACAGCTACGAATTGCAGAGATTGGCTAGCTTTCCCTTAGTTTTCACCTACCGCCAAATCAGGAGTATGAGACCGGATGAAAAGCGACCTTCTGACCCGAAGCAATTCCCCATTTATCCGGGGGATATTTCGATGCAAAACTGGACTTGGGGCAATGACTATCGTCCCGGCAATTCTCAAGATAATTTAATTTACACTCGCGCGCAGTTGGAAGCGGCCGGTCAACTGCAACCGGGGGGATGGATGGGCGGTTTGCGAACGGAAACTTTGCGAAGAGGAGAGGAAAATGCCAAAGGATTTTTCTACTGGTTGGTAACAGGAACTACTGACTCGCAGCTAGGAGATGGAGTGAAAAAGCCTCATCCAAACAATCGTTTTTTGAGCGGGTTGGATTCGCCGATGGGGACGGTGCACGGACTTTCTAAATATCCTTATATGCGGGAGGGCCGGCGCATTATTGGGCGGCCGAGTTTCAATCAGGCTCAAGGTTTTACGGTGTGGGAAGTTGATATGTCTCGCACTGACTTTAGGGCTGATTTTTACCGCCAGAATTTGTCGGAGGAAGAGTATCGGAAGTTGTGGTTGGCTGTGGGTGGTTTGAATGCGCCGGCTTTGGCTGTGGGAAGTCAATCTGTTGAGGATACAAAATCGCGATCGCGCGCTACGATTTATCCTGATTCTGTGGGTATTGGTCATTATGCGATCGACTTTCACCCCTGCATGACCAACAGTCCGCCGGAAGCACCGGGAAATACCGAACGCGAAGGCACTCGCAAAGGTCAAGGGCAAGCTTATCCCTTCCAAATTCCGCTGCGGGCAATGATTCCTCAGAAAATTGACAATATGTTAGTGGCAGGTAAAAGTATTGCTGTTAGCCACACAGCGGCCGCTGCTTATCGAGTGCATTCTTTTGAATGGTCTGCCGGTGTGGCGGCGGGAGTTACGGCTGCTTTTTCCCTAGAAAAGGGGATTCTCCCTTATGAATTAGTGGACGAATTGCCATCCCGCGAACCGAACTTGGAAGTTTTGCAGTTGCGGTTGCAACAAAATGCTAATCCCATCGCCTTTCCGGGTACTTCTATTTTCAATAGTTCGTGGCAAAATTGGAAATAATCGCAGTTGGTAATCTGTAGGGAGGGCATCCGGCCCGCCCCACAAGAAAATTCACTCTTTGTGGAACAGGGTGGAACAGGCTTTCGAGCCTGTTCCTGACACCCCACAATTAACTCGTTACCAAGAAGAGCCTGCTAACCAGTATAAAATAACCAATAACTCAATATCCGATCAACAGCAATTTGTCATCTATCTTTCGATATAAGCAGTCAGACACTGCTTTAGTCCGATAATATCAATAATCTCAAAAATTGTCCCCCCTTCCCCTTCAAACTCCCCAAAGGTAACGGTCATGTCAACTGCACAGATAACAAGCCCTAATTCCAATAATGCTTATGCCAAACAGTTACTCAGAACCTTAGTAGCTGTCAAAAAAGGGGACTTTTCAGTTCGGATGCCCATAGATCAGACTGGTCTAGCGGGAAAAATTGCTGACGAACTTAACGACATTATCGATCTCAATGAGAGAATGGCGGCCGAACTCGATCGCATCGGCACAGTTGTCGGTAAAGAAGGCAAAATCGCCCAGCGGGCCACCATCGGCAACGCCGAGGGGTCATGGGCAGCTAGCGTAAATTCTGTCAATACCCTAATTACAGATTTAGTGCAACCAACCTCTGAAACCGCCAGAGTAATTCGGGCCGTAGCAAAAGGAGATTTATCGCAAACCATCGCCCTAGAAATAGAAGACAGACCCCTCAAAGGAGAATTCCTCCAAACAGCGCAAATTGTTAACACAATGGTAGACCAGTTGAGCTCCTTTGCGTCGGAAGTAACGCGGGTGGCTAGGGAAGTAGGAACCGAAGGGAAATTAGGCGTACAAGCAGAAGTTAAAGGAGTTGCCGGAACCTGGAAAGATTTAACGGATTCAGTTAACTCAATGGCAGGAAATCTTACCGCCCAAGTACGTAACATTGCGGAAGTGACAACCGCTGTGGCAAATGGCGATTTGTCGAAGAAAATTACAGTAGATGTAAAAGGGGAAATTCTCGAACTGAAAAACACGATTAACATCATGGTGGATCAGTTGAGTTCCTTCGCATCTGAAGTAACCAGAGTTGCTAGGGAAGTAGGAACCGAAGGCAAATTAGGCGTGCAAGCTGAAGTGCGGGGAGTTGCCGGAACCTGGAAAGATTTAACGGATTCAGTTAACTCGATGGCGGGTAATCTTACCGCACAGGTGCGGAACATTGCCGACGTGACGACTGCTGTGGCAAATGGCGACTTATCCAAGAAAATTACCGTAGATGTTAAAGGTGAAATTCTGGAGTTAAAAAACACGATTAACATCATGGTGGATCAGTTAAATTCCTTCGCATCTGAAGTAACGCGGGTGGCGAGAGAAGTGGGTTCCGAAGGCAAACTCGGCGGTCAAGCAGAAGTTAAAGGAGTTGCGGGAACTTGGAAGGATTTAACTGATAGTGTTAACTTCATGGCAGGCAGTTTGACATCACAAGTCCGCAACATCGCTGAAGTGACAACCGCTGTGGCAAAGGGCGATTTATCCAAGAAAATTACCGTCGATGTGAAAGGGGAAATTCTTGAACTCAAAAACACCGTCAACACGATGGTTGACCAGTTAAATTCCTTCGCATCTGAAGTCACCAGGGTGGCTAGGGAAGTGGGGACGGAAGGGAAATTAGGCGTCCAAGCTGAAGTGCAGGAAGTAGCAGGAACTTGGAAAGATTTAACGGATTCTGTTAACTCAATGGCCGGGAATTTAACAGCCCAAGTTCGCAACATTGCTGAGGTGACGACGGCGGTTGCTAACGGTGACTTATCTAAAAAAATTACGGTACAGGTTAAAGGCGAAATTTTAGAACTGAAAAACACCATTAACGTGATGGTGGATCAGCTTAATTCCTTTGCATCTGAAGTAACCAGGGTTGCTAGAGAAGTGGGTTCCGAAGGTAAACTGGGCGGTCAAGCGGATGTCCGAGGCGTAGCAGGAACTTGGAAGGATTTAACGGATTCAGTTAATTTTATGGCGGGTAGTTTGACAGAGCAAGTACGGAATATTGCGGCTGTTACTACTGCTGTGGCAAATGGCGACTTATCTAAGAAAATTACTGTCGATGTGAAAGGTGAAATTCTGGAGTTAAAAAACACCGTCAACACGATGGTGGATCAATTGAATTCCTTTGCTTCGGAAGTAACCAGGGTGGCTAGGGAAGTGGGAACCGAAGGGAAATTAGGCGTGCAAGCTGAAGTTAAAGGAGTTGCCGGAACCTGGAAAGATTTAACGGATTCAGTTAACTCGATGGCGGGAAATCTTACCGCCCAAGTGCGGAACATTGCGGAAGTGACAACGGCTGTAGCAAATGGCGATTTGTCGAAGAAAATTACAGTAGATGTTAAAGGTGAAATTCTCGAACTGAAAAACACGATTAACATCATGGTGGATCAGTTGAGTTCCTTCGCATCTGAAGTAACCAGAGTTGCTAGGGAAGTAGGAACCGAAGGCAAATTAGGTGTGCAAGCTTACGTGCGGGGTGTAGGGGGAACTTGGAAAGATTTAACTGATAATGTTAACTTGATGGCGGGGAATTTGACGGCGCAGGTGCGGAATATTGCGGAAGTGACGAAAGCGGTGGCAAATGGCGATTTGTCTAAGAAAATTACCGTGGATGTCAAAGGCGAAATTCTTGAACTGAAAGACACTATTAACGTGATGGTGGATCAGCTTAATTCCTTCGCTTCTGAGGTGACGCGGGTGGCGCGGGAGGTGGGAACTGAGGGTAAATTGGGCGGCCAAGCTGAGGTGAAAGGAGTTGCGGGCACTTGGAAAGATTTAACCGACAATGTAAACTCGATGGCGGGGAATTTGACAGCGCAAGTGCGGGGTATTGCTAAGGTTGTGACGGCGGTGGCGAATGGTGATTTGAAGCGCAAATTAATGCTGGAAGCTAAGGGAGAAATTGCGACTCTGGCAGATACGATTAACGAGATGATTGATACGCTGGCGACGTTTGCAGATCAAGTTACTACGGTGGCGCGGGAGGTGGGAATTGAAGGAAAATTGGGTGGCCAAGCGAAGGTTCCGGGCGCGGCGGGGACGTGGCGAGATTTGACGGATAATGTGAATGAGTTGGCGGCGAATTTGACTACTCAACTGCGGGCGATCGCCGAAGTAGCAATTGCTGTTACCAGAGGCGATTTAACGAGGTCAATTTCCGTCGCCACTGAAGGAGAAGTTGCCATTGTTAAGGACAACATTAACCAGATGATCGCCAATCTCCGGGAGACGACGCAGAAGAATACTGAGCAAGATTGGCTGAAAACAAACCTTGCTAAGTTCACTCGAATGCTACAAGGTCAGCGGGATTTAGAAACTGTTTCTAAACTAATTCTCTCAGAATTGACGCCGCTGGTTTCGGCTCAGCATGGCGTCTTCTTTATGATGGAATCTGTCGAACACGATCCGTTTCTCAAACTGTTAAGTACCTACGCCTACCGGGAACGCAAACAGTTAGGAAATAGATTCCATTTAGGAGAAGGTTTGGTAGGACAGTGCGCCCTGGAAAAAGAACGGATACTGTTGACTGAAGTGCCGGAAAACTACGTTAAGATTGGATCGGGACTGGGAGAAGCGACGCCGTTGAATGTGGTGGTTTTACCCGTACTATTTGAGGGACAAGTGACGGCAGTAATTGAGTTAGCTTCGTTCCGCCGCTTCAGCGAAATACACTTGACATTTCTAGATCAACTTACAGAAAGTATCGCCATTGTTTTAAATACAATTGCGGCGAGTATGCGGACGGAAGAGTTGCTAAAACAGTCACAGTCTTTGGCAGAAGAGTTGCAAACTCAGCAAAAGGAACTAACGGAAACTAACAAGCGTCTCGAACAACAAGCGCAGTCGCTCCGTGCATCGGAGGAACTGTTGAAGAGTCAGCAGGAAGAGTTGCAACAAACGAATGAAGAACTAGAAGAACAAGCTGAATTGCTAGCGCTGCAAAATAAGGAAGTTGAGCGGAAAAATCGAGATATCGAACAGGCGAGGGGGTTGTTGGAAGAAAGAGCCGAACAGTTGGCTCTAACTTCTAAGTATAAGTCGGAGTTTCTGGCAAATATGTCTCACGAGTTGCGAACTCCGCTGAATTCGCTGTTGATTCTGGCTCGATTGCTTTCTGACAATACTGAGGGTAATTTGACTCAGAAGCAAGTTGAATACACGCGCACAATTTACTCGGCGGGAAATGATTTGCTGGGGCTGATTAATGACATCTTGGATCTCGCTAAGATTGAATCAGGCACGATGTCGGTGGAAATTGAGCAAGTGTTGTTTGCGGATTTGCGAGATCATTTGGATCGGACTTTCCGCCAAATCGCCCAGGATAAGAAGTTGAATTTTCAAATAGAGCTTGAGGGTGGGTTGCCAAAAGGTCTTTATACAGATGCTAAACGCCTGCAACAAGTTTTGAAGAATCTTCTCTCTAATGCGTTTAAGTTTACAGAACGGGGTGAGGTGAAATTGCGTGTCGAAGTAGCGCGGGAAGGGTGGAGTTTAGAGATAGAAAGTTTAAGGAGTTCCCCTACTGTTTTGGCTTTCTCAGTTAGCGATACGGGGATTGGGATTTCTGCTGAAAAACACAGGGTTATTTTTGAGGCTTTCCAACAAGCTGATGGTAGCACTAGCCGCAAATACGGGGGCACGGGTTTGGGTTTGTCAATTAGTAGAGAAATCGCTAATCTGTTAGGCGGAGAAATTAAATTGACAAGTCGCCCTGGTGAGGGTAGTAGGTTCACGCTTTATCTGCCGCAAACTTACCAAGAATCGCGAATAATGAACGATCGGGAATCGGGAACGGGCAAGCAAGTGGCTCAATTGCCTGCTGCTATTTCTTCTGCTGTTCCTTCGCCGAATTTCAACTTGCCGATCGCTCCTTATCCATCACCGGTTATCGCTGACGATCGGGAAAATGTCGAACTCGACGATCGCGTGCTGTTGATTGTCGAGGATGATGTAAACTTCGCTCGGATTCTGTTGGATATGGCGCAGGAACAGGGTTTTAAAGGTTTGGTGGCTTTGCGGAGCGATATCGGTTTGGCGATGGCGCGAGAGTTCAAGCCAACGGCGATTATGCTGGATCTAAATTTGCCTGTGATGGATGGCTGGACAGTGCTCGATCGCTTGAAGCACGATCCAAGTACGCGCCACATTCCGGTTCACATTGTATCAGTTGAAGAAGGGCGGCAGCGCAGTTTGCAGTTAGGGGCGATCGCGTATCTACAAAAGCCTGTCAGTCGCGAAGCTTTGAGCAAAGCTTTGACTGATATTAAGGGGTTTGTGGAGCGGCCCGTGAAGAATTTGCTAGTCGTGGAAGACGACGAAACACAGCGTCTCAGTATTGTGGATTTAATTGGCAATCACGATGTTTCTACAACGGCTGTGGGGAGCGGTGCAGAGGCGCTAGCAACTTTGAAATTAGGGCATTTTGACTGCATCGTACTCGATTTGGGACTGCCAGATATGACGGGTTTTGAACTGATTGAGCAGATCAAGCAAGAGGCAAGTTTGAAAAGTCTGCCGATTATTATTTATACGGGCAAAGAGTTGACGAGAACCGAAGAAACTCAACTGAAGCGGATGGCGGAAACAATCATTGTTAAAGATGTGCGATCGCCAGAACGTTTGTTAGATGAAACAGCTTTGTTTTTGCACCGAGTTCAAGCAAATTTGCCGGAACCAAAGCGCCAAATGCTAGAGCAATTGTATCAAACAGATTCGACGCTGGCGGGCAAAACAGTCTTGATTGTTGACGATGATATGCGGAATATTTTCGCCCTCACAAGTATGCTGGAGCGCCATAAAATGGAAGTTGTGTATGCTGAGAATGGCAGAGAGGGCATTGCTAAATTGCAAAGTACGCCTGAGATAAATATTGTGTTGATGGACGTGATGATGCCAGAGATGGACGGTTACGAAACCATGCAAGCAATTCGTAATATGCCTCAATTTGCGTCCTTGCCAATGATTGCTCTGACTGCGAAAGCTATGAAGGGCGATCGGGAAAAATGTATCGAAGCTGGTGCGTCTGACTACATTACCAAACCTGTGGATACGGAACAGTTGCTCTCGCTGCTGCGTGTCTGGCTTTATCGATAGTCATTAGTCATTAGTCATTAGTCATTAGTAAGCAGTGAACAGTTGTAGGGTGCGTCGCTACCAACCATCCCAAACAAAAATCGACCATCGATGAGCGACGCACCTTACAGTTGACCTGTGACATTAACCAATTCCCAAGTCCCAATGCCCAATTCCCAATAACTAATTAAAAATGCCCGAAAGCCATGAACTTGAAACAATCGAAATTCAACTCCTACTAGAGGGAATGTTTCGCTATTACGGATTTGATTTTCGCAATTATGCTCTTGCCTCTCTCAAGCGCCGTATTTGGAACACTATTCGCTCGGAACGGCTCACCACTGTGTCTGCACTTCAGGAAAAGGTACTCCACAATCCTGCTTACCTAGACCGTTTACTGCTGGACATTTCTGTCAATGTAACGGCGATGTTTCGCGATCCCAGCTTTTACATTAGTTTCAGAAAAAAAGTTGTACCGCTGCTGCGTACTTATCCTTTTATTCGGATTTGGCACGCGGGATGTTCAACGGGAGAAGAAGTCTATTCTATGGCAATTTTGCTGCAAGAAGAAGGACTTTATGACCGTTGTCGGATTTACGCTACGGACATGAATGAATTAGTTTTGAAAACCGCAAAAAGTGGGATATTCCCGCTGAAACAGATGCAAGAATATACGCAACTTTACCACCAAGCGGGGGGCAAGAGAGCGTTTTCTGAGTATTACACTGCGGCCTATGAAAATGCAATTTTTCGCTCTTCACTTAAAGATAATATTGTCTTTGCTCACCACAACCTAGCAACGGATAATTCTTTTAATGAGTTTAATGTTATTTTATGCCGTAATGTGCTGATTTATTTCAATTCACACCTCCAAGAGCGGGTACACAAGCTTTTTTATGAGAGCCTGGTAATGTTTGGGGTTTTAGGCCTGGGTCATCAGGAGTCTCTGATTTTTACACCTTATGAAAAATATTATGAAGCACTTGAAAGTAGTGATAAACTCTACCGAAGAGTTAAATAAAAAAAATTTTGAAATAGTGGTTGTGGGCACGTCTTTGGGAGGGCTAGAGGCTCTGACTGTGCTGCTGGCAGATTTGCCAAAAAGCTTTCCTTTGCCTGTAGTTATTGTCCAACACCGCCATAAGAGTTCTCAGAATAGGCTGACAGATTTTTTACAACAGCACAGCTCTCTCCCAATCACAGAGGCCCAAGACAAAGAGCCGATCGCACCTGGACGAGTTTACTTGGCTCCTGCTGACTATCACTTGCTAATAGAATCGCCCTGTGAGGAGGAGTTTAGCCTGTATGAAAACAACTTGACAGAATGGGGGAGCGTGGCAGTGGAGTCAATCCATAATTCAAAATCCCCAATTCCCAATCGCGTTTCTCCTACATTTGCACTATCAACTGAGGCTCCTGTCTGCTATGCGCGGCCCTCAATCGATGTGCTGTTTGAGTCTGCTGCGGATGCCTTTGGGGAGAAAGTTATCGGCATAATTTTAACGGGAGCTAATTCGGATGGTAGTAAAGGGCTGGCAAAAATTAAAGCTGAGGGAGGATTGACATTCGTGGAGGAACCGGCTTCAGCTCTATGCCCAACCATGCCAGCATCGGCGATCGCAAATGTTGAAGTAGACTGGATTTTACCCCTCTCTAAAATTGCTCCCTGTTTAGTCAATTTGCTAAGAATTAAAGATTAAAAAAATTATGAATCAGCAGTCGCCCCATCGAGTAAATGTCCTTTTAGTTGACGATCGCCCAGAAAATTTGATAGCTCTAGAAGCTATCCTCAACAGCCCCTCTTATCATCTAGTACAAGCTAATTCGGGCGCGGAGGCTCTGAGATGTCTGCTTAATGAAGATTTTGCGGTAATTTTGCTTGATGTGCAGATGCCGGGAATGGATGGATTTGAGACAGCAACATTGATTCGCTCTAGAGATCGATCGCGAGCGACTCCGATTATTTTTATCACAGCATTCAGCAGTAATGACACCCACGTGTTTAAAGGTTATTCTCTGGGTGCGGTGGATTACCTGTTCAAACCCTTGGAACCGGAAATATTGACCTCGAAGGTGCAGGTGTTTGTGGAATTGTTCCAGAAAACAGTGGAGGTGAAACAGCAAGCAACACAGTTAGCTGCTGTTAATAGTGAACTAAGTAAAAGTGAAGAGCGGTTTCGCACTTTGTGTGCTTGTTCGCCGCTGGGAATTTACTTAGCTGACGTTGAAGGGCGTTGTACATACATTAATCCCCGTTGTCAAGCAATTTGCGGGTTAACACTGGAGGAAAGTTTAGCAGATATTTGGCAGCGGGAAGTTCATGAAGAAGATCGCGATCGCGTAGTAGCACATTGGTTAGCTTGGATTAAAGAAGGCAAGGAATATTCTAACGAGTTTCGATTAGCTGGTAGCGAAACTGTGCGTTGGATTAATGTGCAGTCGTCGCCAATGTTTTCGGATTTGGGAAAACTGATCGGTCATGTGGGTACGGTTAGAGATGTCACAGACCGCAAGCAAGCAGAGGAAGAACGCGGCCGACTAATCCGCGAACAAGTGGCGCGGCAAGAAGCGGAGAGAGCTAACCAGATGAAGGATGAATTTTTAGCTATTCTCTCTCACGAACTCCGTACTCCTTTAAATGCAATTCTCGGCTGGTCTAGGCTGCTTCGTACCAAAACATTTGACCAAGACACTATAGAGAAAGCCCTAGAAACAATAGAGCGCAATGCTAAATCTCAATCTCAACTCATCGAAGATATTTTAGATGTTTCGCGGATTCTGCGGGGGAAACTAAATTTAAATAAGCATCCGATTCGGTTGGAATCTGCGATCAAGCTGGCAATAGATTCTTTGCAGCCGCTGACTGAGGAAAAATCAATAGTCATAGAATTAACGTGCAGTCCCAATGTAGGTGAAGTTATCGGCGATTTCGATCGCTTGCAGCAAATTGTGTGGAATTTGCTGTCAAATGCGATTAAGTTTAGTCCGCAAGAGGGTAAAGTACAGGTGCGCTTAGAGTCGGTTGGAGATGAGGCTCAAATTCAGATAATTGATAGCGGCATTGGTATCGCTCCTGATTTTTTGCCTTATGTTTTCGATCGCTTCCGCCAAGCTGATAGCAGCACAACTAGGTCTTACGGGGGTTTGGGACTGGGATTGGCGATCGTCCGTCACTTGGTGGAACAGCACGGCGGTAAGGTGCAAGCAGAGAATAATCCGGGCGAGGGTGCGAAATTTACGGTGGCTTTACCTGTGGCACAGAGGAACGCCGTCGCTGCTGACGATGATTGGTCGGAGCTCAATGACAGGACAGAGACCCTTCCTACTCTAACTAATTTGCAATTGCTGGTGGTGGATGATGACGATGATACGCGGGAGTTTTTGATTGCTTTACTCGAGGACGAAGGAGCTATGGTGCGATCGGCGGCATCGGTGGCAGGGGCTCTAGCTGCACTGGAGAGTTATTGGCCGGATCTACTGCTGAGCGACATTGGAATGCCGGAAGCAGACGGCTATGAGTTGATCGCGCGCGTGAGAGAAATGGAAGTGATCAGGGGTGGAAAGATGCCTGCGATCGCCCTGACGGCCTACGCGAGAGAGGAAGAGCGCCAGCAAGCGCTGGAAGCGGGTTTCCAGATGCACTTATCTAAACCAGTTGACATAAATAAGTTAATTGCCGCAATTGCTAACCTCACAGGGATGCTCGGAAATCCCGATCCAACTCACATCTTGCACCATGCTCAATAACAGGCTTTTCGGCCTGTTCCACAAAGAGTAAATTTTCTTGTGGGGAGTAGGGGTTGGGCAGGAGAGCCCGTCCCTGAAGGCTGATTGACAATAGTGTTCTTCGGTGATTTCCAACGGACTCGGCGGTTAAAACCGCTTTGTTGACCCAAAGCATCCAGGATACCCGCCACGTGATTCATCCGTCCAGAAATAAAAAACCTGTATCCGATGAAACTTGCCGAACGTATTTATTCGTGGGCTCTATGCTTCAATCTAAAATCTAAAATCTAAAATCGATTGACCCCCAATCCCGTGCCGATTAGTGAGAAAAATATTAAGCTAGCTTAAAGGACACGCGATCGACAGTTCGGAACAAGACACCCGTTTTTCCACAAAAAACTGGATATTTGCCGTTTTTTTGCTTCAACCTGCCGTCAAAGTACAAAATTACTCGCCAATCAATTCATGAATATTTTTAGCAGTCTGCTTTCTAGCCCAACTCAAGCACCCCAAGTCAAAAAACAGCGTCGAGGCATTGAAATTAAGTCGGAACGCGAAATCGAAATTATGCGGCAGGCCGCGAAAATCGTTGCAACGGTACTCAAAGAAATTTCCCAAATGGTGAAACCGGGAATGACTACTGCTGATTTGGATGCTTATGCCGAAAAACGCATCCGTGCTATGGGGGCAACTCCGAGTTTTAAAGGCTATCACGGTTTTCCCGGATCGATTTGCTCTAGCATTAATAACGAAGTTGTTCACGGCATCCCCAGTCCCAAAAAGGTAATTCGGGCCGGAGATGTTCTTAAGGTAGATACGGGGGCATATTATCAAGGTTTTCACGGCGATTCTTGCATTACGATCGCAGTTGTGGAAGTGACTCCCGAATCGGCAAAATTAATCCGAGTCGCAGAAGAAGCTCTCTACAAAGGCATCGAACAAGTGAAGGCGGGAGCCTATTTGCTCGATCTGGCTGGTGCGATCGAAGATCATGTCAAAAGCAACGGTTTTAACATCGTTGAGGAGTTTACGGGCCACGGTGTCGGGCGAAATTTGCACGAGGAACCGTCGGTTTTCAATTTCCGCACGCGGGAAATGCCGAATGTGAAATTGCGAGCGGGCATGACATTGGCGATCGAACCAATTCTGAATGCCGGTTCTAAGTACACTCGGACGCTTTCTGACAAGTGGACGGCTGTAACCGTTGACAATGCTATGTCGGCTCAGTTTGAGCATACTGTGTTGGTAACAGAAACTGGCTATGAAATTTTGACCGATCGTTCCAAAGTTTAAGTGGAAGGGTTCAACAATAATTTTGAGTTTTGAGTTTCGAGTTTTGAATTAAAGATTTAAGAACTTTTTAATCGTTAGATCAAAACCTAACTCAAAACTCTTGAGTTGGACAACAAGTTTTTAACTTCCTTCGAGGGATGGAGTGACAATAAGAGTTAAATGCGGCTAAATTAAAAAATAGTGGTAAAGCGTAAGGGTAACAACTATGTCAGCACGATTATTATTGGTAGATGATGAACCGGGCTTGCGGGAAGCAGTACAAGCTTATTTGGAAGATAGCGATTTTGCGGTTGAGGTTGCCAGTAATGCTCGCGATGGGTGGGAACTCTTGCAGCAGACTAATCCAGATTTGGTGATTTCAGACATTATGATGCCCCAGGTGGACGGTTATCAATTTCTCAAGCAAGTGCGGGAAGATCCTCGCTATAAGGCTTTGCCGGTGGTGTTTTTGACGGCTAAGGGGATGACGAGCGATCGTATTCAAGGCTATCAAGCAGGCTGCGATGCTTATCTTTCTAAGCCCTTCGATCCCGACGAATTAGTAGCAATAGTAACCAATTTGCTAGCCCGCCGCGCGGCTGCTAAGGAGACAAGCGAAAATCCTGAAAGTCCAGATATTGCTGCTTTGACAAGCCAAATGGCGAGAATTGAGTCTTTGCTGAGTGGGCGGAGTTCGATCGCCCAAAGTCCTTCGCCGATTAAAATTGATTTGACTCCGCGAGAACAAAGTGTTTTGGATTTGGTTGCTCAAGGTTTGATGAATAAGGAAATTGCCCGCCGCTTGGAAACTAGCGTGCGTAATGTGGAAAAGTACGTCAGCCGTTTGTTTAGCAAGACGGGTACTAACAGCCGTACTGAGTTGGTTCGCTTCGCCCTCGAACACGGCTTGACGAAATAGGAGTCCTCTCGACTTGGCTGGAGGCTGTGGCTTGCCGAGCTGCGTTACCAGGCTCTTCCTGGTAACGAGAATTATGCAAAAAATTAGAAATGTTAAGATTTGACACTCCCCAGCCTAAAGGCGTGGGGATTCTTAATTCATCGACTGACCTTTAAGCACCATGTCCTTGCGGCAGTCCTTAAACCTTTCAACCGTACAATAGTACAAATTGACGAGTCTAATTCACTGTTACCCCAGAGGGTCTATCTCCAAAAGCGTACTAGGATACAAGCAAGCGAGTTTGGGTATGCCCTACCCTACTTAACAAATCAAGAAATTGTTTGTTGTTACTGGTTTAAGGATGCGTTGATCCTTTAGCTGTTTTAAGAGTTTTCGCCGCTCTGCGTCCCCCGGTTTATACCTAAAAGTGTGTCTTAACTGTTTCACGATGGTAAAGGAGTTTAACCTTGACTATTTTAGTATACTACAAATACCAGCAATTCCTGATTTTTAGGAAGGGATTTAAGAAATTAAAGCCGCCCTAGAAGGACGGGTTTTAAACCCAATTTCCTGATAAGTATTGACAGGTATCCGGCGGCTGTGGTATGTCACATCAGCTTGCTGGTGGCAGCGCGGGAGTGCGAAAACTGGTGTGCGAAAACTGGTGTGCGATCGAACTTCTCACCCACTTTGCTTTGAGTCTGAGATAAACACTCGCAAACACCGGGGAATTACTTAGCGGGAAAACCTGACTGTTTAAGAGTTTTCACGTAGTAAATAGAAAAGCAAACACTTGACCGGATATGCTCCGTTAAGCAAACTTGCCACGAAAAGTCACAGATAAGGTTATATCCTGTGGAAAAACAAGCCACTATTAATTACAGTTCTGGACGCACTCCTACAAAGAAACCGGGTTTTTTACCTAATTTACGGTGTGTAACAAAGTATTTCGTAAAAAAAAACCGTTTCTGGGCCCCCAGGCTAAAATTTTACACCCTAGTTCAAGCTCTCAGATTCATCTGTGGAGTCAATCTAAAATCTAAAATCTAAAATCGACTGACAGCGAAGGAAAGTAGCCGCAGATGTTGAATGTATAGTAGTACCAAAGTTTAGTTTATATCAGGAGGATACCATGAGGAAAATCACGGCGCGACAAACGATAAGTGCCATAGTAGCACTGCCGATCGTACTAATAGCCAATACAACTCAAGCTTTAGCGACTGATACCGCTCAAAAAATAGAGCCCATTAAGAAAGTTTCGGATTTTGGCGATGAGCTAGATTTTGATATTGGGCCACCAACAACCATCAGCATTGAAGAAAGCGAGGATTGGGATGAACCTGATTTTACAGCTACTTTAGATATGGAGATTAGTAAATTTATGACAAAAAATCTTCAAGCTGTATTTGATGAGCCGCCGCCGATAGTTTATCTCAGTGCTGCAAGGGGTCAGTCAAGCAAGGAATGCCGGATTTCAGCGATATGCGAATAACTGAATCGGATTTGTGCGATTTTGGCGATGGCTGGGACTCCCGCAAACAAAGACTCATTTGCTGGGTAGAATTTGAGCAATTATCAAGATTTCAGTAAACTCCGGTTGATTTTGCTGGGAATATGCGAATAACAGAGTATGTATTTTTTTGGGTATGCTTTAATTGCGATCGGCTAAAATAATAAGTATGCAGGCTGAAAAAAACTTAACTAATTGATAGTTAGTCCGTAGGGTGCGGATCTGCTTAATATTTGATAAAGATTGCAGATTGACGGGTGTATCCGCACCTTACTCGCGTCTCTCTTCTTGTGTGTACCACATATACATGGAATATGCTGTAAGTATGCAGGCTGAAATAAACTTAACTAATTGATAGTTCCCAGTGATGGGAAATCGCCAAAAAGGGCAGAAATAAAATTAATCATGTGATTGTTCGCTGTGATTGGCAAACGTAAAAACGGGTAAAAGTAAACTTAGTTAGAGCAACCGCCCAAAAGGTGAGGACGTTCTTAATTGCAGTTCCCCCCTGCGGTCTATTCTTTCCATCCGTTACATCCGTTACATCCGTTACATCCGTTAAATAATCCGTTGCCGAACTTCCATCCGTTACATCCGTTACATCCGTTAAATAATCCGTTGCCGAACTTATTTTTTTCGGCAGTTGACAGCACCTATCCTGAGAATTTTTTTCAAATATTAATTATGATTAATTCGCACTACCAGCAAGAAACCGCAGCACAGCAAAACCAAAGTTCGCTGCAAACTCTCTCCCGGACTCTGAGAATGTCTCACGGGCAATTTTCGCTCATTTTGGTACGGTGCAATTACAGCGCTATGAGAGAGGAAATTGTAAGGCAATTGCGGGCAGAGTCTGGGATCGAGATTCGAGAAATTGTCCTCCCGCCATCTGTTAAAACTCTTTACACGACGATAGAAACCAAACTTTCCTGCACCCATCCGGCAGCTTTAATGGTGTTTGGATTGGAATCGGTAAGTGCGATCGATCGCCTGCTGACTTCTACCAACTACGTGAGGGAAGAATTTCGGAATAATTTTCCTTTCCCGGTGGTGCTGTGGGTGACAGACAAAATATTAAAAAAACTGATTCGGTTAGTAACAGATATCGAAACTTGGACGACAAGTGTTGAATTTGTGATGGGCCCGGACGACTTGGTAGATTTTTTGGGCAAAAGTGCCGATCGCATTTTTTCCAACATTTTAGAAAGTGGCAATTGGCGTTTAACTAATTCTGCCATTCTCGGAGCCAATTCTTTGAGTGAACTAGAGTCGGCTAGCCAAGACTTGCAAACTTGCAATATCAGATTAGAACCAGCTATTGAAGCAAGTTTGCAATTTATTCGCGGTAGGCACGAATATGCTTGTCACCGCATCTCTGCGGCTATTGAATTATATCAAAAAAGTCTCAGTTTTTGGAAGTATCAAGTAGCATTTATTGGACAAAAAACAGAATTTAGCGATTTGTTATTTACCGTTCACCCTGCACCGGTGTTAGAGGGAATTCTGCTATTCCACATCGGTCTTTGCTACCGCTTCCAAGCAGAAAAACACCGCAGCGGCAACCGTCCTTACTGGACGGAAGCTAAGAATTATTTTCAGGAATGTATAGATGTTTTAGAACGCGTGGGGCGGCCGGATGCCGTGAGTATATTCATCAATCAACTTGAGGAAGTATTGCAGCATTTAGAAGATTGGGATGCACTCTGGAATTTAGCCATAAAAGCTCGGAGGTTACATGAAAATATGGAAAATTCAGCAGTTAATTTGGCTCAAGATTACGGCTTTTTGGCTAGAGTAGCCTTAGAGCAAAAGAACTGGCAAGGGGCGAAAGAATGGGCTTTAGTGGCTCTAGACGTTCTCAACTCAAATTTAGAAGCGACGGGACAGGGAACCCCTGTAAAGTCGCAGCATTTAGGCTTGTATCTGTTAATTTTAGCAGAGGCCCAGAGTCATTTGGGTGAGGTGCAAGAGGCGATCGCGCATTTAGAACTTGCTCGCTCGGAAACCGAACCTTGCTACAACCCGCAACTGTATTTGCGGGTTTTAGAAATGCTGCGATCGCTCTATTTTCAGCGGGGAGAATATCTCGAAGCATTTCAAATTAAGCAAGATTATCGAGCGGTGGAACACACGTATCGGTTCCGAGCTTTTATTGGGGCCGGAAAGTTGCAGCCGCACAGAGAAGCGGTTAATTCCGTCGCCGAAACTCTTGCCGGCGCTGCTACTATTGCTGACGAGATTACAGCTTCCGGCAGAGAGGAAGACCTCAACCGCTTGATATATAGAATGAACAATACCCCCGACAAACTGACAGTAATTTACGGTCAGTCTGGAGTTGGCAAAAGTTCAATAGTCACGGGAGGATTAGTACCAGCTCTCAAACAAAAAAAAATAGAAATGCGGACTGTTTTGCCGGTAGTGTTGCAAGTTTACAACAACTGGCCGCGGGAATTGACCAGACAGTTATCTGCTGGAAAAGCTGAAATATTCGATTCGGAAAATTCCGAAGCAGTACCAGAAACTGCTCCGGTAGATTTGACCGTAGAAGCAGGTGCAGTCAAGGGAAATCTTATTTCGGGATTGCACGGTGGCTCGGCTGCGAAAAATGAGGAGCAAAGGGAGCAGTCACAGCCAGTAGAATTTATCATACAACAACAGGCGATCGAATACGAAAACATTATCAATGAGCTGCAAAGAAATTCAGAACATTTAGTTACTGTTCTGATATTTGACCAATTTGAAGAATTCTTTTTTGTATGGAAAGAGCCAGCGGAAAGACAAATATTTTTTGATTTTTTGCGGGAATGCTTGAAAATCAAATATTTAAAAGTCGTCCTGTGTTTGCGGGAAGATTACCTGCACTATGTGCTGGAATTTACTCGACCAAAAAACCAGACAGGATTCGTTAACAATGATATTTTAGATGACATTCTCAGCAAAAATATTCTGTTTTATTTGGGAAATTTTTCGCCGATCGATGCGCGAGCGGTAATTCGCACTTTAACTGAGCGAGCGCAGTTTTACTTAGAACCGGAGCTGATCGAAGAATTAGTCAATGATTTAGCTGGAGAATTAGGAGAAGTTCGCCCGATCGAACTACAACTTGTCGGCGCTCAACTACAACAAGAGAACATTAGAACTTTAACTCAATATCAGGAACTTGGCAACAATCCGCAACAAAAATTAGTCGAAAGGTTTCTCGAAGAAGTTATCAAAGATTGCGGCCCAGAGAATGAAGTAGCGGCGCGCCGAGTTTTGTATTTGCTCACAGATGAAGAACAGATTCGTCCCCTAAAAACCCGCGCAGAATTAGCTTCAAGTTTAGCGACATTTGCTGAAGCTGACAAATTAGATTTAGTCTTAGAATTGTTAGTAAAGTCTGGTTTAGTCTTTCGATGGATGGAACTGCCTGCTGAGCTTTATCAGCTCGTTCACGATTATTTAGTTAGCTTCATTCGCCAGCAGCAAGAATTAGATAAAAAGGCAGAATTTGAGGAACTGCGAAAGCAAAACCAAATTAACCGAGATGAAATTGAACAAATTCGCAAAGACAGAGAGCAAGATGCTTTGCTGTCGGAAGCTAGAGACAAACAGTACCAAGCAGAAGCTCAACTTTACCACACTCGGAGATGGCAATTGCAGGCGGCGGTTCTAGGAGTGCTTGTACTCGGAGGAGTTTCGGGGATGGCTTTCGAGCAAGCAAAATTAGCAGAAAGCGCACGGCAAGAAGCAGAAACCAGTCGGACTGATGCCCTAAATTCGGCGTCGGAAGCTTTGGTGCTTTCTAATGAAAAAAATCAATTAGGAGTGTTGGGAAATAGTATCAAAATTGGTCGTGATTCTCTGAAAAGTACGGCGCTGCCTGTGGACACTAAAAATCAAATTGCTGAAAGACTAAGACAAGCAGTTTCCGGGGTGCAAGAACGCAACCGTTTCGAGCAGCACAGCAAGTTTGTTTTGGATGTAAGTGTTAGTCCCGACGGCAATTCAGTTGCTTCAGCAAGTGCAGATCAAACTGTTAAATTGTGGAGCAAAGAAGGTAAGTTATTAAAAACTTTCAATCACCCAGATAGCGTGACGAGTGTTAGTTTTAGTCCTGATGGGAAAACGATCGCTACTGGTTGTGCCGATCGCACAATTAGAATTTGGCAAGTAGATAACGACAAAAGTGCGATTGGCATTTTATCCGGCCACCGCGATATCGTCACCAGCGTCAGTTTCAGTCCAGACGGCAAAACCCTAGCTTCCGCCAGTCACGACAACACCGTCAAAATCTGGAACCTTGCGAACAAAAAATTGCTGCAAACCTTAACCGGACACAAAGACTGGGTGCTCGGCGTCAGTTTCAGTCCCGACGGCCAAACAATTGCCTCAGCAAGTGTTGACAAAACTGTCAAACTTTGGAACCGAGAAAGTAAAACGCAGAAATTTAGAATTAATCCCAAAACATTAACCAAACATTCTGACATTGTTTACAGCATTAAGTTCAGTCCAAACAGTCGAGAACTCGTCTCAGCAAGTGCCGACACCACAGCCAAAATTTGGAACCGAAACGGTGAGGAAATCAGAACTCTCAAAGGACACAACGATGAAGTTGTCAGCGCGACTTTCAGTCGCGACGGCGAAAAAATTGTCACCGGCAGTGCAGACGATACGGTGAAAGTTTGGAGTCGCAGCGGCACTTTGCTCAACACTTTTCGAGGACATCAAGACGACGTGAGGGCTGTAAGTTTCAGCGGCGACGGCACTATTGCTTCCGCAAGTAAGGACAAAATAGTGAAAATTTGGAAACCAGACAGCACTCCGCTGAATAAGATTTTATCAGGACACGAAGACTGGGTTTACAAAGTCAGTTTTAGCGCTGACGGCAAAACAATTGCTTCTGCTAGCGGGGACAAAACAGTGAGACTTTGGCGTGCTGACGGCAGTTTATTCAAAACCTTAGAAAGTCACAAGGATTCTGTTACCTGGGTTAGCATTTCGCCTGATGATAAAACTGTTGCTTCCGCGAGCGATGACAAAACCGTGAAAGTCTGGAGTTTAAACGGCAAACTGTTAAATACTCTCAGCCACAGCGGCATTGTTAGAAGCGTGAGTTTTAGTCCAGATGGAAAGATAATTGCTGCCGCAAGTGCCGATCGCAAATTGTACCTCTGGCGCTGGAACGGTGCTAAAGCAACTTTGTTGGCAAAACTCGATCACAGCAATCCAGTAATTAGCGTTAGCTTCAGTCCCGACGGCAAAACTATTGCTACTGCTACCGCTGCTGAGGACAAGCCAAGCGGGAAGAAAAAGGCTTTTGAAATTACCGGAGAAAAGAGAGTTTACCTATGGGAATTTAACGGTTCGTCGGCGAAAATCCTGAAAACTCTCGACCACCAAGACAGCGTTAAAAATGTTAGTTTTAGTCCAGACGGCAAGACTATTGCTGCTGCTTGCGCTGACAAAAAAGTTTACTTGTGGGGGTTTGATGGAAAGGTGGCGAATTTAACTGAAAAACTCGACCACAGCGATACTGTAGAAAGCGTGAGTTTTAGTCCCAACGGCAAGTTGATTGCGGCGGCGAGTGGGGGAAATACTGTTAAGCTGTGGGATTTTGACGGCAAGAAGGCGCTGCTATCGAAGACTTTGGAATCGAGCGATCGCGTGTTGAGTGTTACTTTTAGTTCTGATAGCAAAACTCTGGGTTTTGCTAGTAGGGATAGGAATGTAATTCTGTTGCCTGTGGAGAATTTGGAACTGAATAATATTATTGCTCGCAGTTGCGAGTGGTTAGGAGATTATTTGCAGAATGACCCGAATGTTGCTGAGGGCGATCGACTGCTGTGTCTTGGGTTTGGGAAACAGGCGTTAAATAAGGGGAAGCGGTGAAATTGACAGGGGTAAGTTGCGGGCTGCGCCCCCTACATAATTATATTTTGCTAATTCTCATCTACATAATTTTATGGAAAAATTCTGTATATGTCTCGGCGGTGCGCTACTCGCTGACAAATTAAAGTTTTTGTCGGTGCATCAACTGTGAGTCCAATACGGTAGTCACCAAGACGAATCTTATATTTATCTGGATAACCTTTCATTTTTTCCAGATATCCTAATGCAAAGGGATTGTCTGATTCTAAGAATTGAAAAACTATAGGTTCTATCCTACTTCTAATTTCAGCAGGTAAACCAGCTAGTTCTTTGAGGAACCGATTTGTATATTCAACTTGCCACATTATTTTGTTTAATTGAGTTATAATACTTTAGTGCTTGTTCTTTTGATAATCTCTCATCACCTTCAGTTTCTTCTATAAGTTTAGCCAGACCATAGTTTTCCAAAATCTCCTCGATTTTCTCAAATTGTTCAAGGGGGATTTGAACAGCAATCGGCTGCTGATTTTCGTCGATTACATAACTTTTATGTAGTTCTAGCATTTTGTAGTGTTTATATATGAGTATATGAATTATTATAATAGATACATTTTTTTTGTCAAGAGGCGATCGCGTCTGCCTGTCGAGTTACTCAACCGATAGGTTAAACAAATCTATCTACTGGCTAATTGTGGTCGCAGTAAACTTGCGCTAAAATTCGACTGATAAGCTTAAGCTTTTTGGCAATTCCCCACAGAATTAACCAGCAATCAAAACCCGAGGTAAACCACATGGATGTCAACTCCCAAAATGTCCAACCAATCCCGCCATTCAACGAGACAAACGAGGAAACACCAGAGATAGGTGGCGGTTTGCCCGTAATAGAATATTGGGCAGAACATACATTGTCCCCGGAAGGGCCGAAACTTTGGAAAACTTTGCTGCACAAAAGTGCTTGTTTGTCGTGTTCTTGGGGCACTGGCGGACAGAAAGGAGGTTTTACAAATGAAGAGGGCGAAAAACTTCAGCGGTGCATGAAAAGCGTCGAAGCAATCTCCGCTGAAATCAAGCCGGCTATCTCAACTCAATTTTTTGAACAGCAGAGTATTGCACAACTTCAGCAATTAACTTCAATGGAAGCCGATAGGCTGGGAAGGCTGAGTTTTCCGATGATTTTGCGGGCTGGTTCCTCTCATTACGATCGCATTTCTTGGCAAGAAGTTTATCAAATTGCCGAAGCTGCTTTTCGCAAAACCCCCGAACGAGTGGCATCTTACAGTTCCGGTCGTTCTTCCAACGAAGCGGCTTTTCTGCTGCAATTGATGATGCGGGCGATGGGTTCCAATAACTTAGCAGATTGTTCCGATCTCTGCCACGCTCCCTCGACAACCGGCTTAAGCGAAATGTTTGCCACCCGCACCTCGGTAGTGAGTCTAGAAAACTTGAAGGAAGCAGATTGCGTCGTGCTCGCGGGCAGCAATTCTTCCTACAACCATCCCCGCTTGATGAACGAATTGATTAAAATTCGCGACAAAGGCGGTAAAATAATTGTCATCAATCCGGTGATGGAAATCGGGTTAGTCAAGTTTGGTTCTCCCGCATTTCCTGTCAAATCGCTCATCCCCGGTTCCGATATTTCCTCCCTATACTTGCAACCAATTCCCGGCAGCGATACGGCGCTATTTGTAGGGATTCAAAAGTCTATAATCGAACAAGGATTGCTGGACGAAAGCTATTTGCAAGCTCATACAGAAGGCTGGGAAGCAGCAGTCCAGCACGCCCGCGAAACTTCTTGGGAAACTATTACTGAAACCTGCGGAGTTTCCCGCGCAGAAATTGAGGCAGCAGCCAGAATTATTGGCACGTCCCAGCGAGTTGTCTTCGGTTGGGCGATGGGAATTACCCAACACGATAACGGTGTAGATAACGTTTTCAGCATCGCTAATACTGCCTTAATGACAGGAAATGTCGGCAAAGAAGGGGCGGGATTAATGCCCGTGAGAGGACACTCAAACGTGCAAGGATTCGGCTCTATGGGCGTCACTGTGAAGCTGAAAAAAGAAATTCAACAAGCTTTAGAAAAGTTATTGAATCGTCCCCTGAGTCCTGTTAAGGGCTACGACACTCGATCGCTCATTGAAGCAGCAGAAGCAGGCAAAGTTGATACCCTGATCTGTCTGGGCGGCAACTTGTATGGGGCAAATCCAGATTTAACTCAGGCAAAACGCGCTTTAGCCAATGTTGAAACCGTTATCTACCTCGCAACCAAACCGAATTTAGGGCATTTTCACGGATTGGCAAAGCACAATACAATTGTGATCCCCGTGCTGAATCGCTTTGAAAACCCCCACAAAACAACCGTGGAATCTGGCAATAACTTTGTGCGTTTAAATGATGAGGGCGAAACTCATCTCCAGAATTCGGATTTGATTCCTGAAGTGCATTTTTTGACGGAATTAGCCAGCAGAATCCACGGCGATTTTCCGGTTGATTGGCGCCGACTTCAAGACACAAAATACGTGCGCCAATTGATTGCTAAAACTATTCCGGGCTATGAAAAAATAGCGACAATTGATGAAACACAAGAGGAATTTACCATCAGCGGCCGCATTTTTACAGAACCTAAATTTCCTACAGAGTCTGGGAAAGCGAAGATGTTTGTCACGCCTTTACCTAAGCTGAAATTACCGGAAGCGAAAGAGTTTGGACTATCGGAATCAACACAGGGTATTGTTGTAGCCTTAATGACGGGACGCAGCTATTCTCAGCATAATACTGTGGTTTACAAAATTGATGACAAGTACCGGGGAATGCCGCACCGCAACTGCATTTTGATGAATCGCGCGGATGCAGAAAGCACGGGTTTGCATGAACATCAACGGGTTACGGTGCAGGGAAATGTGGGGAAAATGGAAAATGTCGAGGTGATTTACGGGGCGGTTCGTGAGGGTGCTGCTTTGATGTTTTATCCTGAAGTTAATGTAATTTTTCACCCGGAGATTGAAAGGCGATCGGGCACGCCTGCTTACAAGCGCGTACCTGCTTTTGTATACGCCTAAGTTCGGCAAAGGATTCTGTAACGGATGTAACGGATGTTATGATTAGCTCTGCCTTCTGTCTTCTATAACTCACATTTTAGATGATTTTTAAGAACAGGCAAGATGCCTGTTCCACAAGGAGTTAATTTTTTGTGGGGAGTATGGGTTGGGCATCTTGCCTGCCCATATGCAAGTCTTAATTAACTCTTAATTTGCAAAGTTCTACCGCGCCAAGTCCACCCCCAACCGGTTTCAGTTTGAATCGCAGAACCGATCGCAATTGCGGCCACTAAGGATCGCGAATTAAATAACTTACAATTTTAATTGTTATTGTGGAAGTTATTTAATTCTCATTCCTAACGCACCTCCGAAACCTCCAAACCACCAGTATTTCGTCGGACATTCAGAAATCTCGGCACCCAAGGGGCGCAAAGTGTAATGCTGCCAAATTACGATTACGGATAAACAAATAGTTAACCAGGTAATTGGTTGGTTGGTCGCGGCTGACAAGCGAATTTCTTCATGTGGTATCCGCCACGTGATTTATCCGTGGAATTGATCCAAAATCTAAAATCGAAAATCCTCAAGAAAGAGCATTTATCTCGCGCAAGTCAATTTTTTAATCTAAAATCTAAAATCTAAAATCGCGCAATCGATTGACCTGCTAATATTTTAAGCCGGGGGTCGTTGAGATGCTGTTGCAGGGTTTCCCCGATCGCCTTGGTGTCGTCTGTCGATCGATCGTCTACAATTAAAACCTCTAAGTTGTCCACAGACAGCGGTGTACTCTCCCTCATGGCGATCGCGCAATCCCGAATATTCTCTGCCTCGTTGTATTGTAAAACTTCATTAAGTTTATAAGCATTAGTGGACAAAAGTAGTATCCTGTGGTCAGGAAGACCAAATGATACTACCTGACTAGGCCAAGGCAATAGGCATCACTCTACACAACCGCATGGCGAGTCGTGGAAAGCAAAATTAAGGAACCCAGACTCAACCATGCAACTAGCAGAAAGGCACATTATTAAGCATACAGAACACCGTTTTGCCGAACTCGATAACGCTTCGTGGCAATCCAAAAATCTCTACAACGCTGCTAACTACGTCCTTCGCCAAAACTTCCTCTACGGCTGGGGATATCTCACTTACAATCAGATGGCTAATTTGATGAAATCCCATCCAGCATATCAGGCACTACCTGCCAAAGTCAGCCAACAAATTTTGATGATATTGGACAAAAACTGGCAAGCTTTTTTCGAGGCTCTCAAAGCTTACAACAAAGAACCGACAAAATTTACAGGACGCCCAAAAATACCGAAGTACAAAGATAAAGTTAAGGGGCGAAATATTCTCGTTTATACAGTGCAAGCAATTAGCAGCAAACAATTAAAAAAAGGAATTATCAAACTTTCAGGGACAGAAATATCGATTCAAACAACTGTCAAGCCCGATCGAATTTGTCAAGTAAGAGTAGTTCCCAAATGCAATTGTTACGTAATCGAGGTAATTTACCATGAACAGGAGCCCGCCCGATATCGAGAGAACTCTGCATCGGTAGCCAGTATCGATCTCGGACTGAATAACTTAGTAGCGCTAACATCAAATCAACCAGGCTTTATCCCCCTACTGATTAACGGGCGACCGCTAAAATCCATCAATCAGTTCTACAACAAGCGCAAATCCCAATTACAATCTCAATTGAAAGGCAATCTTAAAACCTCATCAAGAATTGTGCGCCTCACTCGCTGTCGCAATCAAAAAGTCGATAACTACTTACACCATACTAGCAGGCTGATTATCGATATTTTGAGCGAGCGTCAGATTGGGACATTAGTAATTGGGAAAAATGTGCAGTGGAAAAACTGCATTAACTTAGGCAAGCAGAACAATCAAAACTTGGTCAGCATTCCGCACGCTCGATTAATTCAGATGTTGGAATACAAAGCTGTTTTGGCTGGGATTGAAGTAATAATACAGGAAGAATCCTATACTTCAGCCTCCAACTTCCTTTCTTTAGATCCGATTCCTGTTTACGGCGATAGCGATGCCAACAGCGTGGAATTTACTGGCAAACGCATCCACAGAGGTTTGTACAAAACGGCAGAGGGTTTGTTAATTAATGCTGATGTTAATGGGTCTTACAATATCATGCGAAAAGCACTCCCAAAAGCGTTGAGCAATGGGATAGGGAGCTGCGTAGTTCAGCCCAGGCGGGTTAATCCGCTCAAAGTAAAAGCGAAAGGGGAGGGGCACGATGCCTCCCATGTCATGTAATAGATGACTATACTTTTACCAGCTATGCTGGTACGATTACCGAAACTTTAGGAAACTACGCGGCGGGTTCCGGTGAGGGCCTCGCGGAACTTCTGTCGGTTTGAGGCGCATTTTTGACCGATCGGCGCAAATTCTTAGTGTAAGCTCTACTTACAATCAGAGAAAAAATTAGCAGGGTTAACAATATCAAAGCGAACTGACCTCAAAATTTCAGTACACGATTTGTCTCCCTAAATATTAAAAAATATTAAAACAAAAAGCTAGTCGATCGCCCGAAAAGTTATTTTGACCGAAACCATCCAGGATACAAGCCCCCGGATTCATCTCGCGCAAGTCAATGCTTCAATCTAAAATCTAAAATCTAAAATCGCGCAATCGATTGACCGCCTCTTTTGCTATAATTTGTGAGCATCTTTCGGCTCGCCCGCACCGAGGGGCAAGACCCCTCACCCAGACAGCGACCGAAAAGCCGAGGATAGATATCAGTTTTCAGAGGATATTGCAATGGGCGAATTTTTTACAGTCGATGTGTTTGCGAACACGATAGCGGTACTCGGCGCTTTGGGTTTTTTCTTTTTGGGATATCAAGCTTTGCAGATGTTGAAAAAATAAAGTATGTCAGAACTGAGATGTTGCACCATTGTCAAGAACGGGCAAGATGCCCGTTCCACAAAGAATGATTTTTCTCGTGGAACAGGCATCTTGCCTGTTCCTAAACAAGTAATTGAGAATGGTGCAATATCTCAGTCAGAAGTCAGAAGTCAGAAGTCAGAAGGAAAGAAGGAAGAGGGAAGAAGGAAGAGGGAAGAAGGAAGAAGGAAAGAAAAAAGAAGGAAAGAAAGAAGAAGGAAAGAAACAACTATTCCGAATACCCAATGCCCTGTTTTGCCAATGCCCAATGTCCTGTTTTGCCAATGCCCTGTTTTGCCAATGCCCAATGCCCTGTTTTGCCAATGCCCAGGAACACCTAATTTACCTGAAAAAGGCTATACAACTGACTCAACATTGCCACTGTTTCTTGCGAAAATCAACCAAAAAAAGGCTGCGTTATTATCATGGTGAGCCAACTTTTAGATGGACGCTATCAAATCATTGAAGTCATAGAAACAGGAGAATTTGGGCAAACCTATCTGGCCAAAGATATTCGCCGTCCCGGAGAACCGCAGTGCTTTGTCAAGCACCTGCGTCCCGGTACTACCGAACCGAAATTAATTAATACTACGCGCCGTCTTTTTCAAAAAGAAGCAGAAGTTCTAGAAAAACTCGGTCAACACGACCAAATTCCTCAGCTATTCGCTTATTTTGAAGAAAATGAAGAATTTTTCTTAGTAGAATCCTTCGTTGCCGGTCACTCGCTATCAACCGAGATTGTACCGGGCAAGCCTCTAACTGAAGAAAAAATGATTCCTTTGCTGAAGGAACTGTTAGAAATTTTAGTATTTGTACACGGACAGGGCGTAATTCACCGAGATATTAAACCGGCAAATTTAATCCGCCGCTATTCAGATAACAAGTTAGTTTTGATTGACTTTGGCTCGGTGAAAGAAATTCACATCGCTCAAAGACAAGCGCCGGTAACTGTGCGGATTGGCACTTTGGAATATATGCCGATCGAACAATTTCAATACAACCCGCAACTCAACAGCGATATCTACGCTTTGGGAATGATTGGCATCCAAGCAATGACGGGTTTGCCGGCTTACGATTTGCCGAAACTGCGGGATTTGAAAAATTCTAATAAAGGCGAAATTGTTTGGCGGCATTTAGCCACGTGTTCCCAAGCGCTGGCTGATGTTTTGGACAATATGGTGCGCTACGATTTTCGGGAGAGGTACCAGTCGGCGGCGGAAGCTTTAGCCGATTTGAGGAAAATTGGCGATCGCTCGCGGGCGCGGATTCCCAAGCTAACAATATATCGCGAAGAAGTCGATCGGCGCAGCAGCAGCCGGGGTGATATTACAGTCGTCGGTCGAAGAATATTAGATGAACTGCGCGTCAGTTTGGAATTGCTGCCAGAAGAAGCAGAGGCGATCGAAGATGAGGTATTGAACCCTTACCGGAAATACAGGGAAAAAGGCGAACGCTACGAACAATCACTGCAAGAAGCAATGCAGCAAGAATATCCCTTTTCTCTGGAAACTCGCGACGAATTAAAACGCTTGCAGCAAGTTTTAGGGCTTACCGACGAAGATGCCGCGAAAATCGAAGAATTAGTCATTCCTAAATCTTTATTTGCTAAATTGTACAAGGCGATATCCACAGTTTTGGAGGGACATCGCAACCCCAATCTGCCACCAGCGAGTAGCGCCCCTCACCTCGTCGAATTGCAGGCAAGTCCGGCGGTATCCCCGCAGGTAAATCTGAACGGAAAAACCGATTTGTCGAACTCCAGCCCAGCAGCACTTGTCCCCAAAGAAACTCGCAAATTCAACCCTTATCTTGCCGGGGCAACAATTGCGGCTATCTTAGCTGCGATCGGCGGAATTTACGGATATCTCAAATGGCAAGAATGGCAGCAGCTAGCCCAGAAAGAATCCCAACAGCTCAATCAAATTGAAGCTCTTTATACAGCCAGCAATTATGAAGGCTGCATCAGCCAAATACCAACAATTGCCGACACTTCCAGCACCTATTCGTCCGCTCAGGAGTTACAAGAACAGTGCCAAGCAGGTCTGCGTTGGAAGAACGCCACAGTCAAAAATTTCGCTCAGCATTCCGATGCAGTTGGGTCTGTTGCTTTCAGTCCCGACGGCTTAATGTTAGCCAGCGGTTCTAAAGACAAAACCATCCAAATTTGGGATTTAGCTACAGGCAAGTCGATTCGCACTTTTCCAGGAGATTCCTCCACTATTTGGTCGGTTGCTTTTGACTCAAACGGTACGAAACTGGCGACGGGAACCGGTTTTTGGCGAGTCATGTTGTGGGATTTGAAAACAGGGCAAGTGATTCGCAGTCTCGACCACACTGCTTCTGTTTGGTCTGTCGCTCTTAGCCCCGACGGACAGCTTGTCGCTAGCGGTAGCGGAGACAAAACCACAAAGATTTCGGATGCAACAACTGGCCGTTTGATTCAGAGTTTTCCAGACCATACAGATTTTGTTTATTCTGTTGCTTTCACTCCAGATGGAAAAAGTTTGGTTAGCGCTTCTAAGGATAAAAAAATTACAGTTGTGGATGTCGCAACAGGGGCGTTGCTCAAAACAATTGAGGGACATGGCGACGCGGTGAGGTCGGTTGCTGTTAGCCCGGACGGCAAGACAATTGTTAGCGGTTCCTACGATGAAAGTATTAAAATTTGGAATATCGAAACAGGAGATTTAATTCGCTCTATCAAGGGACATTCTGACGATATTGTCTCGGTTGCTATCAGCCCGGACGGGAAGTTTATTGCCAGCGGGAGCAAGGATAAAACTATTAAAGTTTGGGATTTTGCTACTGGAGAATTGCTGAATACTTTGACGGGACATTCCGATGAGGTTTATGTGGTAACTTTTAGTCCCGATGGCAAAACTATTGCTAGCGGTTCTAAAGACAATACTATTAAGTTGTGGTTGAGGTAATACGATTTTAGATTTTAGATTTTAGATTTTAGATGGGAATGACTTACTGCATAATGGTTGGGAATTTCCCTACAGTTGCATCCTTTTGAGGAACTGGTGTACTATCAATTCCGGTCGATTACCCCTAATATCATGTCCGAGCCATTGACCGTGATTAAACGCCGGGGCGGGTTTACAGATTTTCCCGTTTCTATTCAATATCTTGGTGAACCCGCCCCTACAGGAATCAGGGTTAATTGACCGGACATAATATAATACGGTAGGGGCGGGTTCACCCAAAATATATGCCAATAATTGACAATCTCAAAAACCCGCCCTTTTAATCGCTCGATCGTAAATGATATCATTAGTCATTGGTCATTTAATTGGTATAATTCAGCTCATTTTTGAAGGTTTGGGGAAAGTGCCAATAAGGCGTTTCTAATTCGTCCTCAGTTGGAGAATTTTCAGTTGAGTTCTCTCGGATTTGAAAAAAGTGGTAGAGGTTAGCGACAGTTAAATCGGATATTTCTTGCCAATTCGAGGCAGCTAAACCTTGATAGCCAGTAGCGATCGCCTGCTGGCTGACATAAACTTCGGATCTCCGGCGGATTTCCGGCGACACAGCGAAGGTTAGCTGGTCGCGCAAGGATAGAAAGTGAGACTTTTGCTTTAAACTTTCATAAAGTGAAGGTTCCGCAGCTAATACCGTGAATGTAGTGTACACGCTGCTTTTTAAACTCTCGCCGCTGAGTTTATCTAAACTAGCTAACTGGTGCTGCTCTTTTGGAGACAAAGTTTCCATCCAATCAACCTCATTGTGCCAAAATTCTATTACACTTAAATCATGACCGAGAATCCTAGTAACTTCGGGAAATAAAAAATCTAGTTCGGGTTCGGATTGACATCCTTTAACAACAGTTAGAAGATTTTGACGAATTTTTGATTGCAGTTCCCGGAGGCGATCGCTCACCATATAGTAGGCCCGCTGCAAGTGAAACGTGACCCCGATCGCCTGCTCGATCGCCCAAACACATTCCATTTGCCTGAGCTTTCCTGCAGAAGACAGCCCCTCCAACAAACTAGGATTATCATAAATTTTTAAAGCCTCAAACAGCATATCCCGCCCGCTATTAATTTCGGAATTCCGAAGTTTAATATCTGGCACTGTTAGGGCTGACTGACAGCGTTTGATAGCTTTAGAAAAAATCTCATAACCGTTAACCAGTTTCTGGCGGTGCATTTCAAAACTTGAGTCGTGAGCCACCTTAAAAATCTGCTGGATCACTTCTACTCCCCTATCTTTGAGGATGTGTCTGAGATCGATAAATCCGTCTTTAATTTTTAGCTTCTGGTGCTTTGCCTCTTCTCGGATTTTTAATACTTGGTTGAGGTTTACTGCTGACAAAACTGTGTTCGATACAGCGCCAATACCAATGACAGCAGCAGTCGCTTGCATCACTGCCAAATTAATTTTCAGACAGTTAAGCATTCTGTATATTTTTTGAAACCCCTGATGAGTTTGAGCAACCTGCAACGGCGCCACAGTGACGTACAGGGGAGCTACCAGCGGCTGTATGGGGCCACCTCCGGCTAACTGTGCGAGCAATCCTATAACTCCCCGCGAGGAAAGAGTTTCACTTCTTGATTGATAAAAAATTTTTGCGAGCTCCACAAACTCCCCTGTCACCGGATCTCTAGCTGCGGGGAGCAATTTTCCTGTTTTGGTAGCAGGCTGTACAAGGTTGCCACTATTGAGTCGCGCCTGAGTTGCAGGGGTGAATATATAATCCATGTTGTGGCTCAGTTTCCATTCAAAAAGGCAGATGTTTTGTATTGTATGCTGTTTATGGAAACGAGAGATGAAAGGAAATGAATGAGTATCTCAAGGCATTCCAGGCTATTAACCTGTTTAGCGATCGATTGTTGGCAGACGAATATCAATCCGTGGAGATTAAACAGTCAGCTACCCAACTCAATTTAGATGTGGAACCTTGTATTGACGAAATTAAGCAATCTGCCATCAGGCTCAAAGAGCTACTTCAGGTATGTTTCAAAGATGTATCTCAGGCTGAGGATGTCTGGAATAGCAAGCCGAGAATTGCGGGAGCATCTCCTGTTGATGTCTGGGAGCAAATTGGCGAACTAAGCGGATGCGATGTGAGAATTCGCACTTTAGGAAAACAGGGCAAATATGATGCTGTTGCTAAAGTTCGCAAATCTTGGAGCGACAAGGCAACCAAGTTAAAAAATCATTGGTTTTTGTGGGATAAAAACTCTCAAGTCTTTCAAAGAGATACTATTGGTTTTTTTGAAAAAGATAATTTGCACAAAGAGTTGCGGAATGAAGTTGATTCCCAGGCAGAGCGAGTGATTTTAATTATGGAAAATGAATTAAATTTAATTTTTAAAGAATTACAATCTATTGATATAGAAAAAATTGAACTTTGTATTGAATGCTTTGACCTAAACAGTCAGTCTAAATTTAGAGAGCGACTACAATCAATAGGCGGGGAGATTGTATCGAAGTTTACGGAGCCTCTGAAATATTTGCCGGATTCTTATATGAAGAGTTTTAAAGAAACGCTGAAAGAACCTGTAGAAACTCTGGTTCATAAAAGCAAGATGGGAATCAGTTCGATCGATTTTGAAGAGTGCTGTAAAGTGATTGGCTTAATCCTAGAAAATGTGATTTTAGCAATTTTTGAGGAGCGTCTGAAACTGGGAATTGAAACAGTTGAAAAAGCGATTAAATTCTACAATAATTTTTTAGAGAAGCAGGCGCGGTATCAGAAAGAAACGCCCCAACAGCGAGCGGCGGAAAAAGATTGGATTGAAGGCCAGCGGCAGCAACTCAGGGAAATTCAGCAGTATATTGATGCAGTCATTAGTCATTAGTGGTTAGTTATTAGTAATTGGCAATTTGTAATTAGGAGTTAGTAATTAGTGTTTTAACTACTAATTACTGACCCCTAACTGTTGAATTCACCCAAACAGGACTTACACAGAAGCTAATTAATTATTTACGGCTCCATGCACACCGCACCTTAGCGCTATAATTAGCGCGTCAAACCACTTTTTGCGTAAGTCCTGCTAAAAATAGATACAAGCCCCGGAATTAAGTCAGGGAAATAAAAAAATTAGACTTTAGTTCAACTTCCCACTCAAGGCTGGGGAGTTAATCTAAAATCTAAAATCTAAAATCTAAAATCTAAAATCGAATGATTATTGATATTGACCGCTGATTTCGTAAACGATCGCGCCCAAAGACGCTAAGCTAGCTAAAATTAGCATTCCGGCCGGCATGAATTTTTGAGTTTTAACAAGGCGCACAATAAAGACTATTACTAAAACAGCGGAGATGGCTGCTGCTAATGTTAAACCCCAACTTTGTCCCATAAGCTGGGCGGTGCCGGCAAAAATTAGCAGCGAACCGCTAATCAAGCCCGAAATGAGCGAGGCTTGGCTTTTGGCCTTGATATAACCCATGATGCCGCCAACCAGTGTTAAAATGCCGTAGCCGATCGCCGCTGCTGTACCTAAATTCATTTTTAATCCTCCCGATTTCACTGTTTGCATCTAAATTTATACAGCGCGGCCTGCAATTAGTGTCACGAATTGTTAGAAAATTTATTAAAGCCAGTCAGGATATGTAACTGTTATACAATTGCCATTATGTCAGCCCTAACTTCTGGTGCGATCGCCCAAATCCGTTACCTCCAGCGCCTCGCAGCATCCCTGCTGCTGTATCAATCGGTTCTCAAAAGCCCCGCCGGCCAAGCCTTTCTCGATTTGCTGCAAGCCCTTCACCACAGCGAAGTCAGCGGTTTGGAATGTCAGGTAGCTTACGGGAACTGGTTCAAACTTCAGGCTGCTAAAAATTTAAGCTGGAAAGATTCTTTGATTTGGGAAATTCTCAAAAACGAAAACCCCTTTTCACGCCGAGCACAGCAAACAGATTTTGCAAGTTTGCCCCCCGCTTTGGTGGAGGCCGCCCGACATGATTTAGAAGTGCTGCAAAATATTTACGAATGCAGCAGCGAACAGTTGAGCAAGTGGGTGCGGGTAGCGGGTCAACTTGACGCAGTGCCTCCGATTTGGCATTCAGAAAGTGTAGCAGAACAGGGAGATTTGCCGCTGCACGGAAAACTGGAAAAATGGTCGAGCGCTACGGAATCTTTGGCAGCTTATTACCGACAGTTTGGCACGGGTTTGTTTGCCGAATATCGCGCTTTTGCGTGGCGGGGAGGGCAGTTGGCGAGTATTTCCCATCCCGATCGCATAACTTTAAAAGAGTTGGTTTGCTGCGATTGGCAGCGGGATGCTTTGGTGAAAAATACGGAGTTTTTGCTGGCAGGTTATCCGGCTTTGCACGTCTTGCTATACGGCAGCCGCGGTTCGGGCAAGTCTTCTTTGGTGAAGTCGCTGTTAAATGAATTTGGATCTCGCAATCTGCGCTTGATTGAAGTATCTAAATCGGATTTGCAAGATTTGCCGCTAATTGTCGAGCAGTTGCGGGGAGTTCCTCAAAAGTTTATTATTTTTGTGGATGACCTGTCTTTTGAGGAAGATGATGATGCTTTTAAAGCTCTGAAAGTTGTGTTGGAGGGGAATGTGACTGCCCGCTCTCAAAATGTGGTAGTTTACGCCACATCTAACCGCAGGCATTTAATTCGAGAGTTTTTTGACGACAGGCCTCGCCCCCGCGACGGAGATGAAGTTCACGCTTGGGATACTGTGCAGGAAAAACTTTCATTTAGCGATCGATTTGGCTTGACTTTAACTTTTGAACCGGCAGATCAAAACACTTATTTAACAATTGTCCGACATCTGGCAGAACTTGCTGGAATCAAACTCGCTGCTGAGGATTTGGAACACCGCGCTAAAGAATGGGCAACTCGTCGCAACGGGCGATCGGGCAGAACTGCGCGACAGTTTGTTGATTTTCTGAAAGCAGATTTAGCCCTTTTTGACAAATAGATGGTCTGCGCTGTAATGGCGGGTTTTAACTGAGATGTTACATCCTTCTCAATAAGTTTTTTATGAACAGGCTTTTCGGCCTGTTCCACAATAAAATTCACTCTTTGTGGAACAGGCCGAAAAGCCTGTTGCTTACAAGGGTGCAAGATGCCTGTTTTAGCCGATATATGGGAAGGCAATTCAGGATCTGAATAAACCCGCCGTTGCAGCGCCGAAGGGCGAAATAAAAATTCTTAATTTTTTCATAATTTTATTGATAATAAATAACTAACCAAATTTGATATAATTATCAAAATCTCCCAAGAAACCTCCAGAGCCAGAACCCATCCTGACTCCATAAATCCACCACTAAATAATGAGGAAAATATCATGGGTTTATTTGATAAAGTATCGAAGACTCGCCAAGAAACGGAAGTAACTTTAGGGCCGGCCGAATCATTTGCGGCGATCGCGCTAATTGCCGTAGCAGCCGACGGTTACATCAATGACAGCGAAAGTAAAGCGATTAGCATGACGCTATCTCGGATGCAACTGTTCCGCAGTTATCCTGATGACGTGATGAGAAAAATGCTCGATCGCCTGCTGATGATTATGCAACGGCAAGGAGTGGAGGTACTGTTTAATGCCGCTTTGGCAATGCTTCCCGACGAACTTAAAGAAACAGTTTTTGCTGTGACAACTGATATCGCTTTAGCAGATGGCGAGGTTTCAGAAGAAGAAGAACAACTTTTGAACGATCTTTACAGTGCATTGGGGATTTCCGAAGATATTGCCCTCAAGATTATAGACGTGATGTTGATTAAGAACAAAGGTTAAGAAATCAGGGGAAGGAGTGAGGAGGGCGAATTTTACAATCTAAAAAATTAGTGCCTACTTACTTAGCTGACAACTTCTCCAAAAGTGCGGGTTTACCGATATGATGGTTGGTAAAATTGCGATCGAATTTGCGATCGCCGTTACTACCTCAAATGCCTTTCACTTACACCCGCACTGTTCGCTTTCAAGATACCGATGCTGCTGGAGTCGTTTACTTTGCTAACGTTTTGGCGATGTGCCACGAAGCTTACGAGGCATCTCTAGCAGCATCGGGAATCAATCTCAAAGCATTTTTCAGCAATCCCGAGGTTGCCTTTCCCATAATTCATGCTAGTGTAGATTTTTATCGCCCAATGTTTGCGGGCGATCGGCTGATAATTCAATTGACGCCCAAACAACTTACGGGCGATGAATTTGAAATTGCCTATCAAGTATTTTCTCAGGAAGTTGCAGGAAGAAGCGCGGCTAAAGCTCTGACTAAGCACGTCTGCATCGATGCAGTTGGCAGAACTCGAAAACAGCTATCTGAAGACTTGATGCAGTGGATGAGGAAAATTGAGAGTTGAGATTTCAGATTATACTAATTCTCAAAAGTCATGCAACAGTAGCGCTCCGGGTGCGTCGCCACCTGCCAATCCTAAAAAAGAGTGACAATCTCAAAGCGACGCACCTTACCTCATAGTTCAGGAAACAAACCCAACACTCATGATTGTTGCTTTCTGGAGGCGAGAATTGGCATTAGTTCTATCTTTAAATAGTAGCAGGGAATGACAATCAAATTTCTGTTTTGTTGATAATTATTTCTGAATAGTTGATAGTATGTCAAATCGCAATTATGCCATTGTGGGCACGGGAGCTTTAGGCGGATTCTACGGTGCTAGACTGCAACAAGCAGGTTTAGAAGTCAATTTTTTGCTTCGTAGTGATTACGAACACGTCAAAAAACACGGTTTGATTGTCGAGTCTCCCGAAGGCAACTTCACCCTCCCTCACGTCCGCGCCTACCACGACGCGCACAAAATGCCTCAGTGCGACGTAGTAATTGTAGCGCTGAAAACAACTCAAAATCACTTGTTGCCCAAAATATTGCCTCCTTTATTAAAGGATAACGGCGCGGTTTTAGTATTGCAAAATGGATTGAATACAGAACCGGAAGTCGCTAAAATTGTCGGTGCAGAACGAGTGGTTGGCGGGCTGTGTTTTCTCTGCTCTTATAAAGTTGGGCCCGGTCATATCTGCCACCTAGATTACGGCACTATCACCCTGGGAGAATATGCCCAGGACTACAAAGCAATCGGTATTACTGATAGATTGCACCAAATTGCTAAGGACTTTAAACGTGCTCATATTCCCATTAAAATGAGCGAAGATTTGCTATTGTCAAGGTGGAAAAAGCTGGTTTGGAATATTCCTTATAACGGGCTGTCTGTAGTGTTGGATGCGAGAACTGACGAACTGATGGCTAATCCCGATACTCTGATTTTAGTTGAGGAAATCATGGGGGAAGTGGTAGCGGCAGCCAAAAGTTGCGATCGCATTATTCCCGATGACTTTATCCCACAAATGCTCGAATATACTCAGAAAATGAAGCCTTACCGCACCAGCATGAAAATCGATTATGATGAATCGCGGCCCCTGGAAGTTGAGGCGATTTTTGGTAATCCGATACGGGTGGCGCAGCAAGCAGGTATTAGGTTGCGGCAAATAGAGGTACTTTACCGAATGTTGAAGTTTGTGGATTTTCAAAGACAAGAAGCGGAGAGGACGAGAAGGCTATTAGGTTTGTCCTAATTGGCAATTGGCAATTGGGCGGGGCGGGTTTGTGAGATTTCTCGCTGGTGTTGTAGATATTGGTGAACCCGCCCCTACAGGAATTACTGTCAAATCCGGTTAATTCTATCGATTCACCGGCGATGACACATCGCAATTTCTTGCAATTGTTCTCGATTGACTTTGCCTTGAGAATTGCGCGGCAATTGTTCGACAATTACCCAATATTTCGGCCGCTTAAACTTGCTCAACTTATCTTCTATTGCTGCGTGCAGATTTTTGACCGTAACTTCGGAATTAGCGGGAACGTAGATAGCCGTAACGACTTGACCCCAATCTTTGTCTGGCAAGCCAATTACAGCAATATCCGCAACTAAATTAGTCGATCGCACAACGGCTTCAACTTCCGCCGGAAAAACATTTTCTCCGCCTGTGATAATTTTGTCGCTGCTGCGTCCGACGATATTTAAGTAGTTATTTTTATCGAAAAATCCCAAATCATCTAGTTGGAAGTATTGGCGATCGCCAATATTTTTAGGATAATAACCCAACGCCAAAGATTTAGCATTTACCACAATATTTCCGATTTGATTTTCGCACAAAATATCACCATTTGCACTCCGAATAGTTATTTTAGCATGGGGTAAAGTTTGACCGGAACTGTTATTGCCCGCGAGAAAATCTTCGGGTTTTAGTGTAGCAATTTGCGAGGCGGTTTCGGTCATGCCATAACTGGGCGCTAATTTGATTTGATAGTTTCTAGCTGTTTCTAAAAGTTCCGGCCAAGCGGGAGCACCGCCCAAAAGTACGGCACGAAAGCGTCCAAGCCAATTAGCTGTATCGGGATTTTGCAGCAGCCGTTGCAGTTGAGTTGGAACTAAAGAAATGAAAAATTCTTCGGGTTCGATATCGCATATTTTACCATTTTCTAATTCTTTAAATGGCTGAATTGCCAGTTGTCCGCCGCTAGTAAAAGAACGCATGAATTGCATTAAACCGCTGACGTGGTATAAGGGCAAAATGCAGAAAGAGTTGATTTTGTCAACTTGAAAATATTGTTGAAAACCTTGTACTGATGCGGTTAGTGTTTCCCAAGTGTGGATGGCAAAACGGATTTTTCCTGAAGAACCGCCGGTGGGAATCATGATTGTATCAAAACCGCTTTTTGTCGGCGAATGGAATTCGCGGCTATACAAACGAAGTTCGCCTTCGCAGACTGGGATATGGGGAGTGGTGGGAAGCGGGCATTGTCCCCAAATTAAGTCGGGTTGAACTAAATCAAAGACTTGTTGCCATTCTTGTTTTACCCAGTTGGGATTGCAGAGAAAAATCGGGCATTTGGCGGCGCGGGCGGCGGTGAAACTGGCAAGAAATTGCACTGGTTCTGCTTCGGCGATGCAAATTTTTGGGGGTGTTTTTTGTGCGGGATTTTGGGTGATTTCTTGAAATAGCCGATCGACAATTCGGGCAAATTCGCGACTGTCACAACCGATCAGCCAATCATCGGGCAAGCCACACGCGATATCCAGGATATTTACTGTTAGATTTGTTGCCATAGATGCTTTCACCAAGTTTCTCGCTTCAAAACAATTACAGGAGTTACTCACTCCGACAAAGAAACCGGGTTTTTTACCGAATTTGTCGGCTGCAACGCGTCTTTTCGTAAAAAACCCGGTTTCTGAGCCCCAGGAGTAATTTAAAATCTAAAATCTAAAATCTAAAATCGAATGATTGTCATCGAACCAGCAATCGGTGGCGAAGCCGAGTGCTCTATTATTTAAAGACAATTGTGTTGCTAAGTTTAATGCTGCTTGTCTGCCGATTTCGGTTTCAAATACTGATGAGAAAACAGCGTCTATCTTATGAGTTTGACAAAATTTTCGCAGTTGGGATGGAGAACCAGCAATCGCAGGTTTAATGACGAAAATGCCTCGCCAGCCTTGGCTGTAGCACTCTTGGATGCGATCGAGGTTGGCGGCAGATTCGTCAAGGGCGATCGGAGTTGTATAAATAGCATTCAATTCTACCATTTCCTGAAACTGTGTTACTGGCAGCGGCTGTTCCAAAAATTCAATGTCTGCGGAAAAGTCGGGAGTTGCTTTTACCTTGTCGCAAGCTTCCAGCCATGTTTTAGCCTGCGAGTAACTGAGTCCCCCGTTGGCATCTAAGCGCAAAAATCCTTTTTCGCGATCGCACAAATTGTGCATTACTTGGATTAGCTGCTGAAAAATCTTTAATTCTTCCTCAATTGCAGCAACACCAATTTTCCATTTAAACGTGCGATATCCCTCTAACCAAAGTATTGGTAAAGCCTGCAAAGCTGTTTCTCCTGCTGGCAATAAACCGCTGAACCGATTTTGCATTTTCTCCCCCTTTTGGGAAAGGTAAGTTAAATTTTCGCTTTTCTCCCCCCCTTGGCAAGGGGGGGCTGGGGGGGGCGAATTTTTCTTGTTTGATAGTGCCGACTCAAAGCCAAATTGACAAGCCGGCAATTCAGCGGAAATAGCAAAAATCATCTCTGATGAAAGATTAGCTGGCAACTGGTGACAAAAATCTAAAGCTTGCTCAAAACTTTCGGAACCAAACCAACTCAAAGGGGCAATTTCTCCCCAACCAATTCGATTATTTTCGTCCACAAGTCGCAGGATAATTCCTTCGCGAATATCCCAGATGCCGTGACTTGTTTGCAAGGGGCGCTTAAATTTTCGCTGATAAGTGCGAAACTCGAATTGATAAAGCATTAGTTTTTTAGTTAATCATAAAATTGTCTCACAACTGATCCAAACTTATCAATATTTTCAAAATGGATATTGTGACCAGCTTTGGGTACAATTTCCAGAGTAGCCGCCGGACACAAGCTGGCCATTTCGGTATTTATATTTATAAATTTATCATCATATTCTCCCGCTAGCAAGATGATGGGGATTTGATTTTGTGCGAGTTTTTCCCAGAGAGATGGCTGGTTGCCGGTTCCCATGTTGCGGAGGGATTTGGCTAATTCTAAGGGATTGTTTGCTAAGCGGCTTTCTATGAGTTTGTCGAAGTTAGGAGAGTTTTTTAAAGATTTGAATAAAGGGATATCGTACCAGTTGAATAAAAAATCTTTAATGTTGCTATTTTCCAGCTTTTGTGCTAGCTGTAAATCGGCTTGTCGGCGGTGCGATCGCTCTTTTTCTGTCTTCAATCCCGGCGAGGCAGACTCCAGCACTACTTTCTCAAATCTTTCTGGAAAATGTAATGTCATGTAAAGTGCCAATCGCCCGCCCATTGAATAGCCCAATAACAAACATTTGTCTATTTGTAAATCATTTAATAACTGGATCAATGCTTGGGCTGTATTTGATATATTGTAGCAACTTTCGTCGCCGCTGACTCTAGTTTCTCCGTGACCTGGAAGGTCAACTGCTAAGCAGCAATAACTGTTAAAAAGTAAGGGAATGACGCTGCTAAAGTCTTGACTGCTGCCCGTGAATCCATGCAAAAATAAAATTGTCGGCTGATTCTTGTTGCCAGTTAAGGAATAGTGAAATTGATAATGTTTAAAGTCCATCTACAATTATTAGTATAATTGCCGTATTTACTGAAATCTAATTTCCGCATCGCCAACAGAGATAACTGCCTGAAAACGAGTGAGAAAGTCCATACCAAGAAGACCATCTATACGAACATTTGGCGGTATATCGTGGGCAAATACGTCAAAATTTTCTATTAGTTGACCCACGCAATTAAACCAAGATACATTAATTACAGGAACATAGATTCTTCCTTGACCTGTAAAGATTTCTTGCCTGCGTAGAGGATTGCGCGTATCGTAACCCAAATCCTCTAATGTTTTAACTGGCAATATTGTGTAGCTGGCTCCCGTATCCACCAATAAACGCACCCGATACTCAGTAGCCTCACCATTATTTCCACCAATGGTTGCTTGCACCGCGAGCAAATTTCGTCCGTGACGCAATAAGCGATAAGCTTTTTGATAATCTGGCATTTTTGTTACAACATAGCTGCTAAGTCTTCAGGGATAGGGCCGGTGTATTCTATTGCCACCGATTTTCCCTTCCTTGACAAAGCATTATTGTAAAGCAAATCGCGCTCCGGTGAGTGTGCTAAAACTTCACCTCGAATTACATTCAAATCCTCATCCAGCTCAGTGTAAGCAATTAGCACCCACTCGCTAGGATATAAGTGGATGATTTCTTCTAGGCTCATGATTTTGTCAATTTCTGTTTGCGTACTCATGCTTTGATTCTCCTTTTGACCATTCAATGTGAGGTACGGATTGCTGAATTAAAGAAGATTTTGAGAAGTCGCCCAACTCTGCCAACTCGCCCAACTCCCTCAGCTTAGCAAACCATACCTCCAGTTTACCCGAATTCTCGATCGCCCGATCTACAAACCAAAGCCCAACGCCAGCAGCAATCCGCTCGAAAAATGCAGCGTAACTGCGATAAACTTAGAGTTGCTCACCTTTGCAGGTTGGTCGTGATAGTCTGTGACATGGCGGCAAAGGTCGATCGCAAATGGCAAACTTCCAAAAATCAACAGCGTCCAAATTGGGAACATTCCCAAAGCCACAAATAGCACAGTCAAAGTATAAACGCTGCCGCATAACCACTGCAACAACTGAGCACCTTTTTTCGTACCGAGTCGCACAATCGGCGATTTTTTTCCCGCCGCCAAATCATCCGCAATTTGATGAAAGTGGGAACAAAATAAGATGATACTCGTAGTAATTCCCACGATTACCGAAGCCGCAAAATTAGTTGCAGACCAAGTTTGAGTCTGACTGTAATAAGCAGCGGCGAAGGCTAGCGGCCCAAAGGTAAAAAAGCAAATTATTTCCCCCAAACCTTGATAGCCAAGACGAAATGGAGGCCCTTGGTAAGTGTAGCCGAGAGCACAGCACAAAACTACTAGCAAAATTACTGTTGGGTCTTTTTGCCACCAGCTTATGGCACAGATTCCCGACACTCCCACTGCTAAAAATAGATTTGCCAGCCCGAAAATTAAAGCTTTATTTCCGGTTAAATTAACTAGGGAATGCGCTTTATTTTTATCGATGCCTGTTTCTGAGTCAAATACATCATTGCTGAGATTCAGCCATGCTATAATCAAAATGGCTGACATTAAAAATGTCGAAAAAATTGACGAATTAATCGTTTGAGTTTCGGCAAAAGCAACTGCTGTTCCTACTGAAATAGGAATTACCGCAACGCTGTACATGGGCGGCTTGATTGCCGCCAGCCACAATTTACTATTTGGACGTTCAATTAACTTTGTTGTCATTACACAAACTTGATGCAATTGATAGCAGCGTAGTAATTTTACAATTTTATTGGTGAAGAAACTCTACTCTGCATCGGGTTTAGTGCGCGGGGGGTATCCGTTGACAGGCTTTGCGGGCGATCGCGCGCCCGGTAATGCCCGTCTGCAAACCTCTGTGGGGGCGATCGTATGAGAGTCGAGATTGAGTCGCTCAATCTTAAAGTTTTATGTCTAAATGTTTCGATCGATCGCGGGTTGGCGTTAGCTTTCGCGATCCGAAGGAAAGCCCTCGAAGAAGATCGTCTGTTTTTTGCCCCCCGCCGATCCCAAACTTTCCGGGAAACTCGAAAGGTCATGTTTTGCGATCGCCCTCCCGTGCTTAGATCGAAATAGGGGTTCTAGCGGGACAAAACCGCACTCTTTCTGACAAATCTGCTATTCTCGCTTTCATGACAGTAATACCGCACCGCGCTAATCTTTTACAAGACCGCAATCAACTGCATCAGTTTCTGTTAGATTGCCAGCAGTCTTTAACCGAAAAAGATCAAACCAAGATAGTTAGTATTTCTCAGGAGATTGCCCCCGTCGATCCGCTAGTTGTACTTCAAGAGATTTCCGAACCTTGCCAGCGGCACTTTTACTTTGAAAAAAGAGACCCGATTTCCGGCAACAGTTTTGCGATCGCCGCCCTAGATTCGGCCATCCATTTAACAGTAGCCGGAAGCGATCGATTTACCCTAGCTCAAAATTTTATTCAATCTTGTCTTGCCCGAACAATTACCATCGGTACAGAACGCTTGCCCTTCAGCGGGCCCCACTTTTTTTGTAGCTTTGCTTTTTTCGATGAGAATGTCGCGACCAATTCTTACTTCCCCCCTGGCACCGTATTTTTACCAAAATGGCAGATTACTCGCCTGAAAGATAGCTGCATAATTGTTGCCAATGCAATTATAAACCGAGATATAAATGTTAAAATTATCACGGATAATATTTGGGAAAATTTTGATAAAATTTCGTGTTCACCTTACAAAAAAATCACGTCTATTAGAAACAGCTCGATATTTTTCAAACAAATTCCTGTGAATGATGCCACTCAATTTAAAACATCCGTCAAGTCCGCTTTAGACTTGATCCACTCTCAATATTTCAGTAAGATTGTTTTGTCCCAAGCAATAAATGTCATTTCCCAAACCCCTTTCAGTTTAATAGATTCGTTAAATAACTTGCGCCTTACTTATCCCGGTTGCTACGTATTTTCCACCAGTAACGGCAAAGGTCAAAATTTCATCGGTGCCAGTCCAGAACGCTTAATCAGCATTCACAAAAATGAGTTAGTAACAGATGCCTTAGCAGGTTCCGCACCGAGGGGGAAAAATGAAGCGGAAGATGCGAATTTAGGCAAAGGTTTACTCAACAGCGAAAAGGATATTCGAGAACATCGAGTTGTAATTGATTTTATAGTCGATCGCCTGTCGAGTCTCGGTATCAATCCCGACTTTTCCCCGGTTCCCAGGCTACTGCAACTGTCAAACATTCAGCATTTGTGGACACCCATAAGGGCTAGAATTCCCCGTGATATTCATTTATTAAAGATTTTATCCCAACTGCATCCAACGCCAGCGGTGGCGGGCGTACCGAGAGACATTGCCCTACAGCAAATTCGCGGCTGCGAAAGCTGCGATCGCTCGTTGTATGCAGCGCCCCTCGGCTGGATAGATCGCACCGGCAACGGCGAATTTGCCGTGGGCATTCGATCGGCATTAATCGATGGCGATCGGGCTATACTTTATGCTGGTGCTGGTATTGTTGCCGGTTCGGAACCCGAAAAAGAACTAGCAGAAATTCAGCTCAAATTACAACCACTTTTAAATGCTTTAGTTTAGCAATATATTATAAAAATGATTGATTTTCGCAATACCAACACTCTCTGGTCTTCAATATTAGCAGAGACATTGCAACGACTGGGATTAACTACCGCCGTGATTTGTCCCGGTTCGCGATCGGCACCATTAACAATAGCCTTTGCTCAAAACAAAAAAATAGAAACTATTCCCATACTAGATGAACGTTCAGCCAGCTTTTTCGCATTAGGAATTGCCAAAAAATCCGGTTTTCCAACCGCACTAATTTGCACATCGGGAACCGCTGCAGCCAACTTTTATCCTGCGATAATAGAAGCCAGAGAAAGTCGAATTGCGCTGCTAATATTCACCGCCGATAGACCTCCAGAACTGCGGGACTGTCACGCCGGACAAGCGATCGACCAAGTGAAAATATACGGCAATTATCCCAACTGGCAAGCCGAATTAGCGATACCTTCTGCGTCCAGAGGAATGCTAGACTATCTGCGGCAGACGGTAATGTATGCTTGGGAGCGATCGCAATTTCCAACACCCGGCCCCGTCCACCTCAACATCCCCTTTCGCGACCCACTTGTACCCGTTCCAGACATAGCCGTAGAAGCTTTAGAAACACAATTCAATCCCGAAGAATTCTTTGCAGGATTAGAACCCATTTTCGCAGGAGAAAGCTCTACCCCCCCCAGCCCCCCCTTGTTAAGGGGGGGAGAAGAAAATACAATGCACCAATGGCACAAGTGCAGCAAAGGCATTATTATTGCAGGCGTTGCACAGCCCCAATTTGCCGAAAAATACTGTAGTGCGATCGGCCAAATTTCCAAATCCTTAAACTGGCCAATTTTAGCAGAAGGACTATCCCCAGTCAGAAACCACGCCCAACTAAACCCCCATCTAATTTCCACCTACGATTTAATCCTGCGAAACCGCGAACTAGCAGATAAATTAACTCCAGAAATCGCCATTCAAATCGGAGACTTACCCACAAGCAAAGAACTGCGAAACTGGCTAAACAAAACCCAACCAAAACGCTACATAATCGACCCCAGCCACCACAACTTCGATCCCCTACACGGCCAAACAATTCACCTGCGAACCTCCGTAGAGCATCTAGCCACTGCTATTTCCCCTCAAATCCCCCCCCTTAACAAGGGCAAATCAACTCCAGTCCCCCCCCTTAGCAAGGGGGGGTTAGGGGGGGTTCAAACCTCTCCCTCAAACGAATACCTCCAACTTTGGCGCAACACCGAAATCCAAGTCAGACAAACAATAGACCAAAAAATAGCAACAATTAACAACATAATCGAGCCCAAAGTTTCCTGGCTGCTTTCCCAAATTTTGCCGCCTGGAACACCGATATTTATTGCCAACAGTATGCCCGTCAGAGATGTAGAGTTTTTCTGGAAGCCAAACAACTTAGAAATAAAACCGTTTTTCAATCGCGGCGCTAACGGTATAGACGGCACATTATCAACAGCTTTGGGAGTTGCTCACCGCAATCTAAGCAGCATCCTGCTAACAGGCGATTTAACACTTTTGCACGATACAAACGGTTTTTTAATTAAAAATAAATTTGTCGGTCATCTGACAATATTATTAATTAATAACAACGGCGGCGGAATTTTTGAAATGTTGCCCGTTGCCAAATTTGACCCGCCCTTTGAAGAGTTTTTTGCCACGCCGCAGCAGATGAATTTTGCTCATTTGTGTGCAACTTATGGCGTGGAACACGAGGTAATTGAGGATTGGGAACAGTTCAAACAAAAATTAAATTTGCTGCCAAATAGCGGGATTCGCGTCTTAGAATTGCAAACAGACAGGCGATCGGATGCTAAATGGCGGCAAGATAATTTAGGTAAATTTGCCAAAGGTTCGTAGTAAGGACTTTTGTCAATAAGCCTTTCGCGGGCGGGCAAGATGCCCACCCCACAAGCAGAAAATTCACACTTTGTGGAACAGGCATCTTGCCTGTTCTTGGCAATGCTGCAATATCTCAGTTTAAACCGCTGGTTGAGCTAGCAGCGGATCTAACTGTCCATCTGCATCAAGTTTGTGAATGTCATCGCAGCCGCCTACGTGTTGCTTATTAATGAAAATTTGGGGTACGCTGCGGCGTCCGTTAGCGCGATCGGCCATTGCCTTTCTAGCCGCTTCGTCGCCATCAATTTTGTATTCCGTAAAATTTACGCCTTTCCACCACAGCAAAGTTTTGGCGCGGATGCAGTAGGGACAGGTTTGCCAAGTATAGATTTCCACATTGGCTTTGATGCGATCGGGCTTGCGGCCCAAGATGGGATTGAGAAAATCAAGCATTTTCAGTACGGGGGTAAGGGTGGAACTCATTTAGAAATCATACCCAATGTATAAATTCCGCTGGTATGGGCGCATCTGCCAGAGGTGGGTTTTAAGCTGTCGGGCGATCGCATTGTGACCCAAATCACAATTTGACTCTACTCGGATCACTTGCTTTCACCCCTGACAATCACCTTCGCGGCCTCATTAATATCACCGATATTTTGAGGAAACCAGAAGATGATAAATATATCGAATTCAACCGCACTGCCATGAACCCCGTACAACTCCTCCCCGGCGCTATCTCTGAAATCCTCGCTTCTGTAACGGATACAGGCGTTTTGACTCTGGCCGATCGCTACGGTTTGATGGCCGCCACCTTCGACGACTCTCTGAATGACGAAGACAGAGGCTGTGTCAACCGCCTGCTGCGGGCGGTGCTCAGAGGCAGAGTCCAAGTAGTCAACGAACTTTCCGCAGCATTCTAATCGGGATTTGAAGTTTTGTTCTGAAGGCAAGGTGAGTCAGCGGTAGATGAAAATAGTGGAAACTCAGGCAGGAGTTGAAACAGCGGTAATTTGAATTCGATTTAAAGTTTTCTCCTCTAACTCAACAACGGTTTTTTTGTCAAAGCAGCCTTTACCGGCTGCTTTTTTTTTGATTTAATCGCGGATTTCGATGTTGTACTGGCGGCAGAGGGCAATCAATTTTTGTTGGAAGCGATCACGCACTGACTCTGGGGCAACAATCGCGCAATCTTCCCAGTAAGGAGCGATTTCGCGAAAAAACCAGAAGGTATTTGAGATATTCCGAATCACTCGCTTGATAGGCGGATCGCCTTCTGGTTCGCTGACTTCCTCATCTTCCTGCTTGCGTCTGTAGTTAAAGGCAAGTCTGCCGGATAAATGAAATTCTACGGGAATCCGCGCTAAATCTGGCAGCCAAGGTCGATCGACCGAAATCACCGCAGCATCTTCAATGCGATCAAGCAGCAGCGTCCAGTTGTGTTCGAGTCCTGGTACGTCTTGATTACCTTCCGATTCTTCGCAGCGACACATTAAATACTGTCGCTTTTCTATGGGGACAATGCGAGCGTGCAAGATGGTGTAATGCCAAAGGCGATCGGTTGCATCCCGGTAAGACAGGCGGAAGGGTTGCTGTCTGTGAATAAAATTGTCGATTTTTTGCCGCCAAGTAGGTAAGGGGTTGCTCAAAAACTGATCGATTTCAGCCCGGAAAGGGAGAGTCAGTTCGCTGCGATCGCTCAACAATTGGGCAATGGCCAGCGCTTCATCAGTTTTGCCCAAGTCAAGCAATTGCTGTCGGGCGATGTCTAGGGCTTTGATGCGGGTTTGCGGCCAATCGTGGTTGGGGGCGATCGTCAGTTGGCGGCGGGCGATCGCTTCTATCAGTTTGGATATGTTCGGGCGATCGCCCCACGTCTTCCCGAATTCTTGGGCCAAGGCTTCCAACTCAGTTTTATCTCGTTCAGAAACCGACAGGGTGATCGATTGACCTTTGCGACTCATAAATATACGGACACTTTATCTTGGTACAGGCTTGATTATCTCTATTGTCGGTGCCACTATGGGGAATATCAACTTTCTACGGACACACTTTCAGCATATGTCCGACTACCAAATTACTCTCAAATCCGTTTACTCCTCTCCCGCTGCGGAAATTCCCAAGAAAGTCAAATTACCGGAAGGTTGGACTCTTTCTTGGCATCAAGCCGAAACTTTAAAGGCAATTCGCAATCCCAATATTGATGTCATTTTCAACTCAGCTATCACTAGCGATGGCAAAAGTTTAGCCGCTTTTTTAGAAACATTGCAGACAAATTGTTGTGCAGTGGCGCTATATCCGACGAATGAACTGGCGCGAGATCAGGAGACTCAAATTCAGCGCTATATCGAACAATTCCAACCCGAACATCAACCCCGCGTTGTGCGACTCAGCGGCTCGGAATTAGAAATCTATGCAGAAAATGAAAAACTTAGAAAAGCAGCCGCGATCGCATCTCGCACAGGTCAATCAGAGATTTTATTAACTAACCCTGATATCTTGCACTATCTCCATCGAGGAGCGTATTTAAGCTCTGAAGATAGCCCCGATAAACTGTGGGGTCGCATCGACAAAGATTTTGACCTATCCATTTTTGATGAATTTCATGTTTTAGCATCTCCCCAGATTGCCAGCGTCATCAATACTATGTTGTTAATTCGCAATACAAACCGCCGAAAAAAGTTTGTATTCCTGTCAGCAACTCCTGACGATCAATTAATTAGCAGACTAGAAATAGCAGGTTTTCGCTGTCAAACTATCGACCCTTTAAAAGCAGGCAAATATCAGTTTCCCGATCGCCCTGCTGAAATCGAACAGTTGAAAGCCGACTCCTGGCGGCAAATATTGAGGGAAAGTACGCTGACTTTTATTTCCCTAGAACCAACTTCAAAAGCTTCTGAAACTTGGCTGAAAGACAGTGCAAATCTCATCCTGACTCACTTTAAACAGAATCCGGGAAGTAAAGGAGCGATTATCCTGAATTCAATTGCTGCCGTCAAGCGGCTGACACCATTTTTTCGGGAATTGTTCGCGCCTCACGGTTTAGTTGTTGGCGAAAATACCGGGTTGTCGGGAAAAACGGAAAAAGAGCGATCACTCTCGTCAGACTTAGTTCTCGGTACTAGCACCATTGATGTCGGGGTAGACTTCAAAATCAATTTGCTAATTTTTGAATCCGCCGATGCGGGCAACTTCATCCAAAGATTGGGAAGGTTGGGGCGACACGATGGGTGCGATCGCAATGGGGAGTTTATTCAGTTTCAAAATTTCACAGCCATCGCACTCACCCCTAATTTCTTAGTCGAACGCTTGTTTTCGGCTGAGACTGCCACTTTAGAGTCTAACGGAATTTACGATCGTCCTTTTTTCTATCAACAAATTCGCGAAAAGTACCGCCTAATCAACAATTTTGAGGGATATTATTCGCGGTGGGGTGCGGTGCAGTCAGTTCAAATTTGTTGGGAATTAGGGCACAAGACAATTAAACAGCAGTACGCATCAAGTCAGAAAGCTTTTCAGGAAGCTGCTCAAAAAGTATTTAAAACTAGCTTGGGGAAAGTGGCAGGTGATATTAAACAGTGGGGCAAAGAGTGGCAAGAGCGATCAGGTAATAAGACAGGAAATCCAATAGTTGAAGATGCTAGCAGTTTTCGAGGTTCTAGCCCCCTACAATGCGGGATTTGCGATTTAACCGATTCCTATGAGGCAGACAAATTTAAAACTTACGATTTACCAGGAATTTTGAGCAACTTGGAAATTGAACCGATGACGGAATCTGCATTTATGCGAATGTTGAACGAGACATCGGAACGCCTTGGGCAACCAATTGCCAAAGGTCGATTTAAACATTGTCTTGCTTTTTTGAAGTTGCGTAGTTATCGGGAGGAAAGACTGAATTGGAAATTTACTTATTCGGGAACTTTAGAGGAAAATGCTTCTGCTTGGAAAGTTCAGGTTTTGACGGGGATTGAGGTTGTGCAACCTGATAATTATTGGATCGGGGAAATCAACAAGCGTTTGAAGAAGCAAGCATTGGTTTGTTATGTGCTGCGCTATCCGGTGGCTGAAGTGCGATCGCGCCTGCGACTGCCGATGCACTTTCAGATTTATCCGATTTGCGATCAGTACAGTTTCCACGATACGACTGCACCTTATTCTATAGCTTTTGGCCAGTCGGCCCTGTTGGTGGACACGCTGGCCCACTGGCTCAAGAGCAGGGGGGATGAAATATGGATTGCGTAGAAGTTCAAGCCCTAATAGGGGGGGTTAAGTCAGGTAGAAAGATAGAGGAACGAACGCCATTAGGAGCGCAGCGAATTTTTTCAATCCCTAATAGGGTGTTAAGCTCTCAATAAAAATTAATAAGCTTTTTCTACCTGTCCACACCATAGTACATAAATATAGCAAGGATGACAACTATGTTTAGATCGCTTACACTTAGACCATGGAAAGCTTCGCGGCTCTGTGAGCAACGATCGCGAGTAGGAACACAGATATGTAATCGCAGCCCTTCTTGTTCTCTAGACAGAACGGTTTTTAGCGTCACTTTATTTGGGTGGGGGTATAACGCCCCCCTTCTGCTGCTGTTAGCAGTCAGCAGCCGTGAGTCTTTCCAGTCTGTAAAAACTAAACAGGAGACATTAACAATGCCAAAGCCAAAACGCTCTGGTGAGGGAGGGCCTTTGCTATTTATTCCCTATTCCCGGAAACCTTTTTTGGAAAACAAAAAGAAAGTTCGAGGGAGAAATCGCCACCCCTTTGAGTTGCTGGAAAAAGTTCAGAACTTATTAGAAACTGCATTGGACAGAAATGAGTTTGAGTCAGAGGAGGTCAAAACAGAAGTCTATGACTTTTTAGTAATCCTCCGAGGCTCTAAAAAGGTATCTCAAAGGCGCTAGATAGTAGCACTTTGCGAATTTTCAATAGTTAGGCTCTACAGGATTAGTGTAACTACATCAGAGCCTGTAGAGCTTTTTTGTCAAAAAAAAGATAAGTGAGTTCTTTCATAGACTCCCTAGAGGCATAAAATGGCTAAAAAACGTCAAAAACCAGACGAAGAGTACCAACAACTCTCATTATTTGATATCCCAGTTAATTTGAACTCTGAACAATCTGAACAATCGGATGATGCAGATGATGACTGGTTGCAAGATGAAGAATTAGGGTCAAACTTTCAAGCATCCGATCGCACAATCGAACCTCAAACTCGCGACTTACTAACCCTCAAACTCTTGCGAGAAGCCATTCAGAGTCAAAATCCAGGCGATCGCGTCATGGCAGACTTCGCAGAATATGTCTTGCCAAATCTGCTGCGAGTTGCCATTGGCGTCACAGCCAAAGGGGGCAAATTTTTTGACGAACTCGATCGCCAACAAGGAAAAGAGAATGTGAGACGGCATAATGCAGGCGATCAGTCCCTAAATACTCACCTGCTAAATGGATTATTTCCCGCTAATTTAATTGAACAGCGGTTAGAAAAACTCGATACCACCGTGCGGCGATCCGTAGGAGAAAAAGAACGGCGGTTAGTAATTGCTGGCTTTATTCTCCACGACTTTGAAAAATTCCCAGATGTCCCCAACGATTGCCGCAAGTTACCGCTAGAAAAGCACCGTCAAATTATTGATGAAAAAGTGCGACAGTTAGGAATAGATAGCTTCATCAATCCCGACGATCCAGATGCTTATCGAGAATACATTGACGACTTGCTCTGCCTTGCTTACAACGCTCAGCGGCGTTGGGATACTAACTGGAATTTTTCGGAATTTGGGTTAAATCCAGTTTTGCGCGATCGCACACTCCGCAGTCTCTCAGACTTAACCTGTTTAGCAGATTCCCTAGCATCTATTATCAAACATCCCCAAGATGCAGAAAATACCAGACTAAACGAGTTAATCCACAGCCTCAGCGGCGGGCAATTAAAATTCACTTATCACAGCATCGCTGAAAACAGAGGCGTACTTACTAACGTCGTCAATAACGCTTTAATGGAAGTGCATACGGCGCTGAATACCGACGATCGCACCTACTACGAACCACTGCTTTATTTACCAACAGGTGTAATTTACTTAGCTCGATCGGATGCTCCTGCTATTTCAATTGTAGACTTACCCAAACGAGTAGTTACCAAAATTAAACAACTCTGCGCCGGACAATTGCAACGGCGACAAACTGGTTTTGGCCGAGATGGTAAAGGCATGAAATATGCCGAGTATTATAACCTATTTTTTGATACGTCAGAGTTGATGCTAGTTGCTGTTGATGCTACTTTACGCATTCTCAAAATAGGGAAAAGCTCTGTCGCCAAAAGTCGCAGCGATAATCTGATAAAATTTCAGCGTCAGGATGTTTTGTCTGCTGATTTTAACTTCAACTTTAATGACGATATTCGGATCGATCAAATTGCTGAACTTGGCGACTTAGTGAGCCGCAAGATTTGGGGAGAACAGGTTAATACCATCGAAACTGCACGCAAGAAAGACAAAAAACTACCCGCACTACCTCATCTAGATATTGTCGATGAAATTGCTAAGTTTTGGAACCTATCCGAGTATCTGCCAGCCCTGAGAGAAATTCAACGGATTAATGAACGCCTCAAAGAACTTAAGCTAAAAGGCAATACAGGTGGCGTTCCTTACGAATGGTACTATTTAGCAGCAAAGTACCTAGAACATCACCCAGGAATTGAGGATGTGCGGGAAGTTTGCGAACAGGCGATCGCCCGCATTTCCCAAATGATTAAACCGATTGTTTCACAGTACAAATTGCCCGACGGTTGGGACGATTTGCGACTGTGGGTAACGCGGGTTGTCATGTTACCCGGAAATACACCATTAGACACAGCATCCGCTGACGTATTTTTAGATGAATTGGGACGTTACCAACTCGCTAAAAAACAGGGTAGAGGAAGACAGTTAATCTGTTCGATTTCCCATTCAGCTTACACGGTGACAGAACAAATGGAATCAGCCGTTTTGTTCACCCCTCAAGTTTACACTAACAAACAAATGTTGGGAGGTTCTAACGCCAAACGCAATATTTCTAGTATTGCAGGTTTGGAAATGATGCTGAGGCAAATTTTAATGAATCAAACTCAAGCTGTAGGTAAAAAATTTGAAGATGGCAAATATCGCTATCTCTATTTTTATCCCACATATTACTTCACCCCAGAGACAAATAAGTTTCTGCAAAAAGCCTACACTAGCATTTTACAAACCCGCTTTGATACCAGCATACGCAATCATTTTATCAGCAAGGATTTGCAAGCTGATTTTGGGCGCGATCGCTACCAAAGCATCGATGCTTTCCTAATCGATGAAAACATCGAACCAGGAAAAGACCGCACCTTCAAACTTTCCTATCCAGAAGACCAACCCCTAACATTTTACTTCATGGCGCTTCCCCCCGGTAGAGATGCAACTGATACAGAATCTTGGGTAATGCCAACTTGGTTAGCTTTTGCTTTCCCGATGATTCTGGATGTCAAAACTGTAGTTTCAGAGTCGCCAATTCCGCCTTTTAACGACGGTGCGGAATTTGAAGAAAGCGTATTTCTTGACAGTGTACCCCAAGCTTTTAGGGTTTTGACGAAGCGATCTCGCTTTCGCCTCGACTACATCCTAGAAGGTTGGGAAGAAAACGGCAAATCTTATCCAGCACCTTTGAATGTTTTAACTGCTGCTTATGCGATTCACCTTGATGTTAATGCAAAACAAGGGAAGTCCGGTTATGACTCCAACTGGGGAAAATTAACTGAACTCGCCACTGATTTTGAAACCAGCCCGCTTTATGTGTTTAGCTACCTAAACAAGTGGGTGCGGAAACAAAAAAATGAAACAGCATCAATTCAAAAAATCAAGCTTTATGCTTATCATTTTTACCCTTGTTTTGATGCTTATGCCCAATATAATTTTATATCAGAGGAATGGATCGTGGGAGAACAATCAAGCCTAAACCACCCTGTCAATTTAACAGGATTATATCGCAAGTTTTATCTGGCTGATAAGTGGTATAATCCCAAATCAAATTCTGTGTTAAAACCGATTGATATTGCAGCTAAAGTTGTCCTTGATGCCCATCCAAGTTTTGAAGGTGATGTCATATTACCTACTGTTATTGAGGGAAATCCAAGTTTTCAAAGTAAAGCATTAATTGCTACTGTTACTGGGGAAATATGCAAGCTGATGGATCGAGTTCATGCTAAAACTGCTAATGGACGCTGGGTATTTAATGCTCGACAACGCGATCTAGAACGAGAGGCAATTTTAGAGTTTGCTCGCTACTTTGTTGAGGAGGTATTTGAGAAATCATTTGCGAGCGATCGCGCTCGTTTAGCTGGCCGCCAAATCAACTTAATTCGAGATACCTGTGAATTCCTTTACCGTTTAGAAAATGACAAAGACAATCGCGCTAGAGATGACAAATCTCCTGAAGATTCACAAGAAGAAGCTGACAATTAAAGCTAACGCTTTTGTTTGACAAGCTACACGCCAACTACAAAACTAACATTTTTACATAGGACACAAATCATGGCTTTCTTGAAAACAGTTGATTCTAAATTTTTCCACGCTAACATCCCCTACAAACCAATGGGTAAATATGTACATTTCCTGACTGTGCGCGTCACAGAATCTTATCCCCTATTTCAGACCGATGGAGAACTGAATAAAGCGCGAGTTCGCGCAGGAATTAAAGACCAAAATCCGATTAGCCGCCTTACCATGTTTAAGCGCAAGCAATCTACACCAGAACGTTTGGTCGGTCGCGAGTTGCTGCGTAACTACGGTTTTATGACCGCTGAAGACTGCGAATACAATGTCAAGTTTGCAATGAATAACCCTGATTGCATTATCTACGGATTTGCGATCGGTGACTCGGGTTCCGAGAAATCTAAAGTAGTAGTTGACACAGCATTTTCAATTACCGCTTTTGATGAATCTCACGAGACTTTTACCCTCAATGCTCCCTTTGAGAATGGCACAATGGCATCTAAGGGTGAAGCAGGTTCTAAACCAGGCGAAGTTACCAGTCGCATCAATCAGCAAGACCACATCAAACCCCAGATTTTCTTTCCTAGCATTGTCACCCTGAAAGATCCTACAGAAGCTAGTTTTTTGTATGTTTTTAACAACATCCTCAGAACGCGGCACTATGGCGCTCAAACCACCCGCACAGGTCGAGTCAGAAATGAGTTAATTGGTGTCGTATTTGCCGACGGCGAAATTACCAGTAACCTCCGCTGGACGCAAGCAATTTACGATAAATTGCAGGGTGACGATAAACTTAATTCCAACAACCCTCTCAATGAAGATGATGTGATTATGGCTGCTAGGGCTGCTATCCAAACGTTACTGTCTGAGGAATTTATCGTGCATGAAGACTTTATTGGCGATAAGTTTACACCATTAGTGACAGAGGTTAAAGCTGTTATTGGCAATGAAGATGAACTCAAAAAAATGTTAAAGAAAGCCGATGACGAGGCTAAAGCTTACGCGAAGAAGCATATCAAGGGTAAGGCAGGAGCTACAGCAGCAGCGGAGTAACAACCATGACTTTTATTTACCGCTGTCAAATCGAGTTGCACGATAGCCTTTATTTTGCAACTCGCGAGATAGGGAGACTTTACGAAACCGAGCCAGTAATTCACAATTACGCGCTTTGTTACGCCCTCGGTTTGGTGGATAGCGAAATCTATTCCACCACCGTTGCAGAAGAAGATTCCTATCGCTATTTCTGTCCCGAACAAGTTCCTAAATACGAGCCGCATTTAACGGCGCTCAACCAACAGGGGATTTATGTTACTCCGGGGCGTTCTCTTTCTCACTCCTCTACTCTCAATACTTGGAAATACGCCAACAACAACTATCACGTTGAGATGGAGAAAACCCAGAAAAATATCCCTAGTTTTGGCAGAACCAAAGAAATCGCGCCGGAAAGCAAATTTGAGTTTTTCCTAATCTCAGAGAAGTCTCTCAAACTTGCAAAGTGGATTCGTCTGGGAAAGTGGATGAGCAAAGCAGCAGTCGAAATTGTAGAACAGAAGGAAGTGAAGCGATCGCCCTCAGAAACAGACTTCATTTTTCCCTATCTTCTCAACCCTTTAGATGTGATGTTTACCCATCAAGTGATTAGCTACGATGTGGTTAATATGCCTCCGGTTAGCCTCATCCAAAATGTCAAAATGCTAGGGCGATATTACGAGTTTGACAAACTCAAAATTCCGGCGTGTATGGAATACCGCTTTCGGGCCGATTAATAGGAGGCAGAGCCTCTAGAAATGCGTTCCCAGGTAGAACCTGGGAACGATAAAAATTAAACCAATTTTAAGCATTAACCATTAACCAAATATGCCGCACAGCCTAGTCCTCAACATCCTTCCCCTGGCCCCAATTCCCCCCGGATACCTCACCGGAAGACACCTGCACGCCCTCTTCCTCACCCTCGTGAGCTCCGTTGACAAACAACTCGGCGATCGCCTCCACGATGCCGCCGCCCAAAAATCCTTCACTCTCAGCCCTTTGCAAACTAAAAAATGCCCTTTCAAAAAACACCATTTCCTGCAATGGGAACACACAGAATCGATTCCAGAACACACCCTCTGTTGGTGGCGAATTACTCTCCTTGATGACACTTTATTCGGCAAGTTAACTAATCTTTGGCTGAACCTCAATCCCTCGAAGCCGTGGCATCTCGGACCCGCAGATTTGATGATTACTAAGATTCTCGGAACGCCCCAAATAGATCAGCCTTGGGCTAATGCTTGCGATTACTCTCAATTGTACGATCGCGCTTCTGAAACCAATCGTTTAATTGCCTTCAGCTTTGCGACTCCTACTACCTTTCGACAGGGGAAATTCGATTCCGTGATTCCTACTAGAGACTGCGTTTTTAATAGTCTCCTCAGTCGCTGGAATAAGTACAGCCCGATCGCAATTCCCGATCTTTCCTTCGATGCACTTTTTTCCACTTTTGTCAATATCAGAAGTGAAAAATTGACTAACTATCAAAGCGATTTTGTTGGCATGGTTGGGGAAGTTAGTTATCGGATTTTGGGAGATGTAGAGCCTTTAGTGATTAAGCAAATTAATGCTTTGGCTGATTTTGCTGTTTACTGCGGGGTGGGGAGGAAAACTCCGATGGGGATGGGAATGACTAGGCGAATAGTTGTTAAAAAAGTTCTTGATAACTGAACGTAAAACCCATAGTCCGCCAGGGGTTGAAACCCCTGCCTAATAGCTAAAGTCCTCTGAAGAGGACTGCAAGAATGAATGATTAAATTACTGCTTCAGTCGGTTTCAACCTTTGCGCTTACTGTTACCGATAAGCTCAAAATATCATCAATGATTAAATTACTGCTTCAGTCGGTTTCAACCGACTTTAGCTATGAGACAGGGGTTTCAACCCCTGGCGGAATGGGGCATCACTAATTAATTCCAATTACTAATTTCCTACAAACCATCAAAATTATGAACGATTCTGATTACATTTCGATCGCAACTCTCAACCAGTATTCTTACTGTCCTCACCGCTGCTGGCGAATGTCTTGTGCGGGAGAATTTACCGATAATCAGTATACCATTGAAGGGACGAGTTTGCACGATCGCGTTCACACGATGGGCGAGATTAACCGGGATGAAACTTGGCAGGTGCGGGCGATTTGGCTGAAATCCGAGCGCTACAAACTGATTGGTAAATCGGATTTGATTGAGTCGGCTGAGGGTGAGATTTACCCCGTGGAATACAAGCGGGGACGGAAGGGGGAATGGGATAATGATGAGTTGCAAGTTTGCGCCCAAGCGCTTTGTTTAGAGGAGATGACGGGGAAAACTATTGCGACTGGATATGTGTATTACGCGCAGTCGCATCAGCGGCAATTAGTCGAGATTTCTGAGGGTTTGAGACAGGATGCGATCGCCACTATTGAAAAAGTCGGTGCTCTTTGGCGATCGGGAAATATCCCTTTACCAGTTTACACCGCTCGGTGTACGGGATGCAGTCTTTTTCCCCAATGTCTGCCCCAAGCTGCGGCCAAAGTCAACCGCTATCAAGAAGCAAGTTAACCTGCAAATAGGAGAATTCACAATGGGAACAGTTTACATTACTCAAGAAGATGCTTTTATTGGCAAAGTCGATGAACGTCTGACGGTTAAAGCTGACAAAAAAAATCTGTTGGACGTGCCATTAATTAAGATTGATGGGGTTGTTGCATTGGGACGCGCTACAGTTTCGCCGGCTGTGGTTGTGGAACTTTTGGAACGTCACATTCCTTTAAGTTTTTTGACGCTAAACGGACGTTATTTGGGGAGGTTGGAACCGGAGATGACGAAAAATATTTTTGTGCGAAAAGCTCAGTGGCAAGCGGCTGGGGAATCGGAAAAATCCGTGCATTTAGTGAGAGGCTTTGTACGGGGAAAACTCAAGAATTACCGCAATACTTTGTTAGAATGTCAGCGCAAATATTCTCCACAGGATTTTGAAAAACCCATTGCCCAATTGAAACAAGTCATCGCGTCTATTGAGAAAACTTCGAGTATTAATTCTCTGCGAGGATTGGAGGGGGCGGGTAGTGCGACTTATTTTGGCTGCTTCAATCAACTGATTCGCGTGCCAGATTTTAGCTTTGAAGTTCGCCGCCGCCGTCCGCCTACTGACCCGGTAAATTCTCTGTTAAGTTTGGGATATTCTCTGCTGCGGCACGATGTTCAAAGTGCGGTGAATATTGTGGGATTCGATCCGTATTTGGGATATTTGCATTTTGAGCGCTATGGCCGTCCTTCCTTAGCGCTGGATTTGATGGAAGAATTTCGACCTTTGGTAGTTGATGCTGTAGTGTTGAAGGCGATTAATTTGCAGAAAGTTTCGCCTAATGATTTTACGGCAGAACCGTTGAGCGGGGCGGTTTCTTTAACAAAAGAAGCGCTGCACAATTTTTTGCGACTTTACGAAGAAAAGAAGCAGTCAAAGTTCAAGCATCCTGTGATGGGAAAGTTGTGTAGTTATCAAGAAGCTTTTGAAATTCAAGGGCGGCTGATGGCTAAGTATTTGATGGGTGAAGTTGATAAGTATCCACCTTTGATTTTGAAATAGGGAGGCAATTAAGTTATGTTTGTTTTGGTTTGCTACGATATATCTGAGGACAAGCGCCGCACTAAGATTCACCAGATTCTCAAGTCTTATGGGGAATGGAAGCAGTATTCGGTGTTTCATTGCGAGGTGACGGATACTCAGTATGCCCGGATGCGCCAACGTCTGAGTAGGGTGATTAAGTCGGAAGAAGACAGCATCCTGTTTCACTATTTGTGTGCTTGCTGTCAGGGGAAGATCGAGCGGATTGGCGGCCGGGCACCGCTGGATACTACGATCTTTATGGTTTGATTTTGCGTCTGGCTGTAGGTGTTAAACTGAGGGGGTGAATTTTAATGGCTGAGAGCTTTGCCAGGACTGGGTTTGCGGTGGTTTGTACCTCATGCGGGTCAGACGCAAATGCTGAAAGCTTTACTGGGAAAGAGTTTGAGGTCTATTTGAAATTTGCCCCCTTGACAGGGCGATCGCTCAAATGGTATATTGATTGCAGTCAGACGCAACTGAACCTTGAAAACCTTATATTTCAAGCCTCCCAGACCCCGGCCGCCGAAAACAACCTAAAACCCTATCAGGGATTGAAACGTGGCGGTGGGGGTGATTGTGCCTCTACAAGGCTGCCGAAAACAACCTAAAACCCTATCAGGGATTGAAACCCGTGGGTAATTCCAGCTTGTTCAGCCACTTCATACGCCGAAAACAACCTAAAACCCTATCAGGGATTGAAACCCAAACTCTCCAGCACTCATTACCCTCAAAATCGGGGGCCGAAAACAACCTAAAACCCTATCAGGGATTGAAACGCGCTTCCTACAGGGGGAATGACAGGAGTACACAAGCCGAAAACAACCTAAAACCCTATCAGGGATTGAAACTCTGGCTACTTTGGGATAAATCAGCACTGGGGCGCCGAAAACAACCTAAAACCCTATCAGGGATTGAAACAAGGATGACCAATCCAGGACTGCCGTGCTCGCACTGCCGAAAACAACCTAAAACCCTATCAGGGATTGAAACCATCATTACAGATACTTGTCCTGATTCATCTAAGGGCCGAAAACAACCTAAAACCCTATCAGGGATTGAAACGGGACAATACCCCGAATTGGAATATTCCAGAGAGGCCGAAAACAACCTAAAACCCTATCAGGGATTGAAACTGCAGAGAAGACAAGCAAAAAAAGTTTGCTGGACTTTAGCCGAAAACAACCTAAAACCCTATCAGGGATTGAAACATTTGCACCCATTGTTGTGGCGCTTGAGCTTGAACTGTTGCGCCGAAAACAACCTAAAACCCTATCAGGGATTGAAACTTATTTCTTGGCACCAGACTTTGTAAGGGTGATGCAAGCCGAAAACAACCTAAAACCCTATCAGGGATTGAAACAAAGATGGTTGATTGGGATGGTACTAAGGCTATGCAGCCGAAAACAACCTAAAACCCTATCAGGGATTGAAACGAACTTAAAAAAGTTGAAGAACAGCCGATCGCCCGCCGAAAACAACCTAAAACCCTATCAGGGATTGAAACGCTAAGAAGTAGCCTTTTATGTTCACCCCCGATTTCCGCCGAAAACAACCTAAAACCCTATCAGGGATTGAAACAAGCATTATCCAATGTGGCGGCAGGCTTATAAAAGCCGAAAACAACCTAAAACCCTATCAGGGATTGAAACTTCTACAGCAAGGTTTCAAGGTTCAAGCCGGCTCAGCCGAAAACAACCTAAAACCCTATCAGGGATTGAAACCTGCACTAGCTCAAAGATATTTACAAATGGTGACGCCGAAAACAACCTAAAACCCTATCAGGGATTGAAACACGGCCAAACAACTATACCGCCACTCTTTATTATATGGCCGAAAACAACCTAAAACCCTATCAGGGATTGAAACACTACCAATCCACTACCAACTGAATGGCGATTGCGGACGCCGAAAACAACCTAAAACCCTATCAGGGATTGAAACGCTGAAGTTGCCGAGGCGATCGCAAATAAAGAATTAGCCGAAAACAACCTAAAACCCTATCAGGGATTGAAACTGAAGCCATTGCTTTTAGGTGCTGAGCTGGTAGAGCCGAAAACAACCTAAAACCCTATCAGGGATTGAAACACGGGCAAAAGTATTATTGCACGGATGAATACAAGTGCCGAAAACAACCTAAAACCCTATCAGGGATTGAAACAACGCTTCGCTCCAAGATGCTCAACAAATTGCTCAGGGCCGAAAACAACCTAAAACCCTATCAGGGATTGAAACACGTACTGATAACACCCGCCTCGCCCTTCCTCATGCCGAAAACAACCTAAAACCCTATCAGGGATTGAAACAATATCGCCCACTATACCTACAAGTCAGAAGAAGAGCCGAAAACAACCTAAAACCCTATCAGGGATTGAAACATATGTTCTCCATCGCCACTGAGGGGCCGAATGGGGTACTAGCCGAAAACAACCTAAAACCCTATCAGGGATTGAAACTACAAACTCCTGCTTTAGGCAAGAATCTGGCTTGCCGAAAACAACCTAAAACCCTATCAGGGATTGAAACTTTTGCCAGACACCTCTCAAAGCTCCGCGACCCGGCCGAAAACAACCTAAAACCCTATCAGGGATTGAAACGTTTGCTGCTGAAGTTGTAGTGCTGGATCACCATGCCGAAAACAACCTAAAACCCTATCAGGGATTGAAACATCATCTGGGAAGCCTTGAAGACGTTCGCACTCAAGCCGAAAACAACCTAAAACCCTATCAGGGATTGAAACGCAATACTTCCTCCGACAAAATGGCACTGGACAGCCGAAAACAACCTAAAACCCTATCAGGGATTGAAACGGAGCGCATTAACAATCATACCAGGTAAGCAGATGGCCGAAAACAACCTAAAACCCTATCAGGGATTGAAACGCGGCTCTGAAACTCCGCCAGATTGTCCCGACGCTAAGCCGAAAACAACCTAAAACCCTATCAGGGATTGAAACGCAGCGAAAGCACCGCCAGCGCCAAGAATTACCAGCCGAAAACAACCTAAAACCCTATCAGGGATTGAAACTTGATAATAAATTTTACTTACCAGGAGCAGAAGAGCCGAAAACAACCTAAAACCCTATCAGGGATTGAAACAGCGGCAAAGATTTTACGCCCAAATTTGCGATCGACGCGCCGAAAACAACCTAAAACCCTATCAGGGATTGAAACGCTCTCAGTAATGTTTTCAATTTTATCATCAAGCCGAAAACAACCTAAAACCCTATCAGGGATTGAAACGCAGGATTGCTCAACTGTCCCTACTCCCCCGGCGACAGCCGAAAACAACCTAAAACCCTATCAGGGATTGAAACGATCGATTCCTAGCTTTTTGAGAACTGCGTAGCCGTGTTGCCGAAAACAACCTAAAACCCTATCAGGGATTGAAACAGATGGAGGATGGATACTTTCAAAATGACCAATATGCCGAAAACAACCTAAAACCCTATCAGGGATTGAAACTCGATAAAATTACTTGGCTAACTAACTTTTTTCTTGCCGAAAACAACCTAAAACCCTATCAGGGATTGAAACATTTGCGTGTCTTCTTCTAGCTCAACGCCTGCTATGCCGCCGAAAACAACCTAAAACCCTATCAGGGATTGAAACCTGGTAAAAAGTTTGGCGATGAGATGGGTGGTGTTGGCCGAAAACAACCTAAAACCCTATCAGGGATTGAAACCCGATTGCATCCGCTTCACTTTTCGAGGTTCTTGCCGAAAACAACCTAAAACCCTATCAGGGATTGAAACTTTCGGAAGTATTCAGCAGTATTCAGCAGAGGAGGAGACAGGAGGAAAGAGGGTATTCTTCTCCTGACTCCTGACTCCTGACTCCTGACTCCTTCTTCGCCGGAAACAAGTTTACCTCCAGCACTCACAGCACAGGTGGTGCTCATGGATAATCTCACATTTGATAAAAGTAGTCGGATTCAGGAATTGATTCAAACAGCACGGTGTAGACTATTATATTTACCGCCATACTCTCCAGAGTTTAACAAAATTGAACAAAAAAGAGTCTTGGCTAAAAAATCAAATTCGTAAACAGCTTGATGAGTTTGATTGCTTACATTTTCGCGACCCTTGGATGTCTTGCGCCTGGGAGCATAACACCAGCGGTTGCTAAATATGATTTCCCAGATTCTTCAGTTGACAAAACCTCAAAATTATGACCAATCAAACAACTTCTCCACTCCTACTCAGTCCCTTCAAAATCGGAGATTTACCCTTAAAAAACCGAGTAGTCATGGCACCCCTGACGAGAGCCAGAGCCGGTGAAGCGCGGATGCCCAACGCCTTGATGGCAGAGTATTACACTCAGCGAGCCTCCGCTGGTTTAATCATTACAGAAGCCACAGTCGTTTCTACTCAAGCTAATGGTTGGCTCAATACCCCCGGTATTTATTCAGACGAGCAAGGCGAGGCTTGGAAACAAATTGTGACTGCGGTTCATGCCCACCAAACGCCGATTTTCATGCAGCTTTGGCACACTGGGCGGGCTTCCCACAGCAGTTTTCATCAAAACAATCAATTGCCAGTTGCAGCGTCTGCCATCAAAATAAACGGAGAGGGCATTCATACACCTCTAGGCAAACAACCCTACGAAACTCCCCGTGCTCTAGAAACCGATGAAATCTCCCTAGTTGTAGAAGATTATCGCAAGGCGGCGGAACGAGCTAAAATGGCAGGTTTTGACGGTGTAGAAATTCACGCGGCAAACGGCTATCTCATTGACACATTCCTGCAAACCAAAACCAATCACCGCACAGATTCCTATGGCGGCACAGTTGAAAACCGCTACCGTTTTCTTAAGGAAATTGTAGAGGCGATTATCACAGTATTTCCGGCAAACCGAGTGGGAGTTAGACTGTCTCCCAACGGTAATTTCAATGATATGGGTTCTCCCACTTATCGAGAAGATTTTCTGTATTTCGCGGAGCAGTTAAATGCCTATGATTTAGCTTACCTTCACTTGGTAGATGGTCTGGCTTTTGGCTTTCATGAATTGGGAACGCCGATGATGATAGGAGAGTTTCGCGATGTGTTTACAGGGCCGCTCATTGGCAACTGCGGATATACTCAAGAACAGGCTGAAACTGCCCTGAGCAGCAAACTTGCGGATTTAATTGCTTTTGGTCGGAATTTTATCAGCAATCCTGACTTGGTAGAGCGTTTTACTAATGCTTGGCCGCTCAATCCGCCTGCTGAAATGGGCGTCTGGTATTCTTTTGGGCCTGAAGGTTATATCGATTTCCCTACCTATCAGGAATCTCAAGCTATTTCTTAGTTGAGTTTTTAGGGGCGGGTTTATCAATAAATACCGAGTATGTGCATCATAGATACAGCATATTCCATGTATATGCGGTACACACAACCTTGTCGTAAGTAAGGTGCGGATCCACCAGTCAATCTGCAAGTTTCATTAAACATGAGCAGATCCGCACCCTACATAACAATGTACCAACAATAGAGCTTTATAGTGTACTTCACGAACCACCGAATATGCTGTAATTGTCAACCCGCCCCTAATATCATGTCCGGTCAATTAACCATGATTCCTGTAGGGGGCCGTGAGCCAAGATATTGAATAGAAACGGGAAAATCTGTAAACCCGCCCCGGTCTTTAATCGCGATCAATCGATTGGACATGATATAAAAGATGTATGGTTGATTTATCCAAATAAGAGGCGGAGTTGGACTCATATTTAATTTTCATCCCCCGTTGAAAACGAGTATTTATTATTTGTAAAAACACTTCTTATGGCTCCTGCCTCCCGTCTCCTGCCTCCTGCCCCCTGCCTCCCCTCTCCTGCCTCCAATTTCTAGCTTGGGTGCAAAAGTTAGAGGTTCCCAGTTGAGATCGAGAACGTTTCCTCATATCCTAATAACCATAGGGTACTTCAAAACATCCAAGCTGCTAGCTCAGGGTTTGAGTGCCTGAAAAAAATCCATAGCGGAAGCGCTTTTAACAAGATGGCACAAAATCACAAATCAACGGTTATCATTACCGGCGCTTCCTCCGGCGTCGGTTTGTACGGCGCGAAAGCTCTCGCAGACAAGGGATGGCACGTAGTCATGGCCTGTCGGGACGTGCGGAAAGCCGGAGACGCCGCGCGAGAGTTGGGCATACCTGAAGGCAGTTTCTCCATCATGGAGATTGACTTGGGCGATTTGGAGAGCGTGCGTAGGTTTGCTCGCGCATTTAAGGCCAGCGGCAGGTCTCTGGACGCTTTGGTGTGCAACGCGGCCATTTATATGCCTTTGATTAAGGAACCGCTGCGGAGCCCGGAGGGTTATGAGTTGACGATGACTACCAATCACTTGGGTCATTTCCTGCTGTGCAACCTGATGATGGAAAATATGAAGCCTTCCTATTATTCCGATGCGAGAATCGTGATTTTGGGAACCGTGACTCACAATCCAGACGAGTTGGGCGGGAAGATTCCGCCGCGCCCGGATTTAGGCAAGTTTGAGGGTTTTGAAGCGGGTTTCAAAGATCCGATTTCGATGGTTGACGGCAAGAAGTTTGAACCCGTCAAGGCTTACAAAGATAGCAAAGTTTGCAACGTGCTGACGATGCGGGAATTGCACCGCCGCTTTCACGAATCCACGGGGATTACTTTCACTTCGCTGTATCCGGGATGCGTTGCGGATACGCCGCTTTTCCGCAATCACTATCCTTTGTTTCAGAAGCTGTTCCCGCTGTTTCAGAAGAATATCACCGGGGGTTACGTGTCGCAGGAGTTGGCGGGGGAAAGGCTGGCGATGGTGGTTGCCGATCCAGAATACAAGCAATCTGGGGCTTATTGGAGTTGGGGGAACCGCCAGAAAAAAGATGGTAAGTCTTTTGTACAGAAGGTTTCTCCCCAGGCCCGCGATGATGAAAAAGGCGAGCGGATGTGGGAGTTGAGCGCTAAGTTGGTGGGATTGACTGACGGGGCTCAAATGGGTGCTGCGGCTGGTGCGGGCCGGTCTGCATAATTCAAAGTTACCAATCCCCTTTATCAGGCTTGGCGGTTGAAACGGCGTCTACGCACAGGAGGTGGGTAGACGCGGACTCAATAATAAAGGGGGTATTAAAGTCGGATTTGGTATGATGCACCAAAATCAAAGAAAGCGGGTTTTTTAGTGGCTCTGCGGGTTGTAACTCACATCTTGCACTATTCTTAAGAACAGGCAAGATGCCTGTTCCACAAAAGATGAATTTTATTGTGGAACAGGCATCTTGCCTGTTCATAAAAAGATTATTGAGAAGGGTGCCATATCTCAGTTGTAGCGCGTTTCTGGTTTACCCTGGCGTCCAGGACTATTCTGCTCTCTGCGTTAGCATGAAAGTGTAGGTTTTGCAACCAAAAAATTTGGTTTTTTTTACTGTTTACGATCGACTTACAGGATATTTTTTCGGATAATCACCCGATTGAAGCGTAAGTCTTGGGAAATGAACAGCCGTCGATCGACCTTTTGGTTTGTAGCAGTTGCGAAACTGTGGTCTGGGACGGCTGTTTCCTTTTTTGCTGTTAAGATTGATTTTTACTTGAGGGTGCTGACTTCCTGAAAATATTTTCCCCCACTTAAGCGAGATAATAATTATATCCTATGGCTGGTCCCTCACAAAAACTATTTTTACTCGCTGGAATTTTTGGGTTAGTTTTGTTGGCAAAACCAGCAAAAACCTCCGCTAGCACAGTTGAAATTTTGACCTCAAATGTTGAGGATTTGGCAGCAGTTAGCAGCGCAGGCGACACTAATCTTGACAGTCGCGAAGACTTAGCCACCGCTGACGACAAGACGCATTTACCCGCTGAATCAGAACACTCGGTGGCTGCGGAAACTCCCGACTTACCGCCGTCTGCGGCAAATTCAGTCGATGTGACATCTTACACCATTCTCAAGAACAGGCAAGATGCCTGTTCCACAACGAGTGAGTTTGATTGTGGGGTGGGCATCGTGCCCGCCGGTACAAGGCTGATTGACAAGGGTGCAACATCTCAGCCCGTTAGCGAAGCCCTCGGAGAGGATCGCACTTTCAGCACAAAAACTCAAGAAACCGAGCTTTTTAATTCAGATCAAAAGCTAGAAGAAAAGATTGACCGAAAAAAAACCGATTTGGGTATCGATCGACCTTTGCAACTCAGTCAACTGCCCAACCCAATTCAGCCCAGAGAGCCGGAATTACCTGCACCAACAGCACCGGAACCTCCCCCGCCATCTCCCCTCCAACCAACCCCGCTAACACCTGTTCCCGGCGATGATAGACCGGGGATTATGGGTACAATTAGGGTCGATCGCTTTGAATTTGAGGGCAACACAGCTTTTAGCGATCGCGAACTCGCAGAAGTTACGCAACAGTTTGCCGGCCGCGAAATCACCTTTGCCGAACTGATCGCAGCCGAAGCAGCCGTTACTCAAAAATATGTAGCCGCCGGATACATCAATTCCGGCGCTGTAATTCCCGCCAACCAAACCTTTCCGAGAGAAGGAGGTGTGGTGAAAATGCGGATTGTCGAAGGCGGATTAGATGAAATTGAGATTACTGGAAACAGGCGCTTAAATTCAAATTACGTGCGATCGCGCCTTGAACGCGCCACCAGACGGCCCCTCAACCGATCTCGCTTGCTGGAAGCCTTGCAAATGCTGCAACTCGACCCCTTAATTGGCAATATTTCCGCCGAATTGCAAGCCGGAAGCCGCCCGGAAAACAGCCGCTTAGAAGTGCGCGTCAAAGAAGCAGACAGCTTTAGCGCTGAAGTGTTCGCAGACAACAATCGATCGCCCAGCGTCGGCAGTTTTCGGCGGGGTGTTCGCATCAATCAAGCAAATTTGCTCGGTTTGGGCGACGGATTAGAGGTATCTTATGCTAACACCGACGGCAGCAATGAATTCAACGGCAGCTACACAGTCCCCGTCAACGCGCGCAACGGCACGATTGGATTCGCTGCGAGTGCTGCTAGCACCAACATCATCGAGGAACCGTTTGATGCTGCTGAAATTGAGGGGAAATCGCGCACCTACGAATTAACTTACCGCCAGCCGATTGTCGAAAAGCCCGATCGCACTTTGGCTTTGGGACTGAGTTTTTCGCGGCAAGAAAGCGATACATTCCTGTCAGGGGAACGATTTGCGCTTTCGGCGGGAGCAAATGAGCGCGGCGAAACGCGGGTTTCGGCTGTGCGGTTTTTTCAAGAATACGTGCAGCGGAGTTCCAACCAAGTGTTCGCGGCGCGATCGCAATTCTCCCTCGGCACTAATCTGTTCGGCGCTACTGCGAACGATAGCGGGCCCGACAGCCGCTTTCTGGCGTGGCGCGGACAAGCCCAGTACGTGCGGCTGTTAGCGCCAGAAACCTTGCTGATTGTGCGTTCCGACATTCAATTAGCCGATCGCCCCCTGCTTTCCCTGGAACAAATCGGGATCGGCGGCGTTCAAAGCGTGCGCGGATACCGCCAAGATTTGCTGTTAACTGATAGCGGTGCGATCGCGTCTGCTGAAGTGCGAATTCCGGTTTGGCGTGTCCCGGAAGTCGAAGGATTGTTGCAAGTGGCTCCGTTTATCGATTTTGGGCTAGGGTGGAACCAGTCGGAAGAAAAGCCGAATCCTGAGTCGGATAAACTTCTGGGTGCGGGTTTGGGCTTAGTTTGGCAGATGGGCGATCGGTTGAATGTGCGTTTAGACTATGGTATTCCTTTGATAAATGCTCGATCGGGCGATCGAACTTTGCAGGAAAAAGGCTTATACTTTCGGATTAATTACTTTGCTTTCTAGCTAATTCTGTCGGCGATTAAAGTCGTCTAATCGCGACAGTCCTTAACCGAGGACTAAATATAGGTTAGCTAATATCAATTCCGGTTTCATTGGAATGATTAAACCGCAGAGGACACAGAGAACACAGAGTCAGAGAACAGAGAGATAAATAATTGCGATGCTACCGGATTTGATATAATTCCCTGCTCTCCTTCAATCTAAAATCTAAAATCTAAAATCTAGTTAACCAAAGAGGGCTTGTCTTATGGTTCAGACAAAAACTAAACTAACATTTGCAGATTTTCTCGAAAAGTACCCAGACGGATCGGGCATCTACGAACTTGTAAATGGAGAGATTGTCAAAGTGGAAGCAACCAGAGCTCATAAAAATGTGGCACGATTTCTTGTTAAGTCTTTCGACAGAGAAAGCGATCGCTTGGGGCTTGACTATATCGTTGACAAAGATATAGTGTTGAGAACTGTCACAGCTTCAGGACAAGAACAAGGCAGAAATCCTGATGTTGGCGTGGTTAAGGCATCAGTATGGAACAGTAATGTACGTGGCTACGGAGCTCTTACCGAACCTATCCAATTAGCAGTAGAAGTTACCTCAACTAACTGGGAAGACGACTATGTGGATAAGCTAGATGAGTATCAAAGGCTCGGCATTTATGAGTATTGGATTGTGGATTATTTAGCGATCGCTTCTAGGACTTATTTAGGAAATCCCAAAATTCCCACAGTTTTCGTTTACTGTTTGGAAAATGGCAGCTATTTAGTTCAAAGTTTTACAGGGAATGAGCGCATTATTTCTAAAACTTTTCCCGAACTAGAAATCACAGTCGAGCAACTTGTACTCAGCAGCCAAATTCAAAACATTTAGAGACACGAGATGAGATTACACTGATAAACTTTATCATGGAAAGAGTGTTTTTATGCCTCCCTTTCATTACTCGTTACTATTTGCACTATTCTCAATAACAGGCAAGATGCCTGTTCCACAAATACTAGATTTTATTGTGGGGAGTAGGGGTTGGGCATCTTGCCCGCCCGTAAGTTACTCCCTACTGTTTGCTTTCCTGTTGCTATTTCCCTCGAAAACCTTCGCCCAAATCATTCCCGATAATACCTTGGGCCCGGAAAGTTCGCGAACAGTTCCCGATACTATCAATAACATACCCTCAGATAGAATCACGGGCGGCGCAACTCGTGGCGTTAACCTCTTTCACAGCTTGCGCGAATTTAACATCCGTGAAGGGCGGGGAGCTTATTTTGAAAATCCCAAGGGAATTTCTAATATTTTCACCCGCGTTACGGGCCCAAACTCTTCAAATATTTTAGGAACTCTGGGAGTTTTAGGCAACGGTAATTTATTTTTAATTAACCCAAAAGGAATTATATTCGGGCCGAATGCGCGGTTAGATTTGCGCGGTTCGTTTATTGGTTCAACGGCTGACAGTATTGTGTTTAATAACGGCTTTGAATTCAGCAGCACCAACCCGCAAACATCCCCGCTGTTAACCGTTAATATTCCCGTTGGTTTAAGATTTAGAGACAATGCCGGTGCAATTGTCAACCAATCGACGGCTTTAGGAAAGGTAAACCTGCCAGCCTCTGCTGTGCCAATCCCAATTAGCGATCGAGTTGGTTTAGCAGTAGAACCAGGTCAAACTTTAGCACTGATTGGCGGCGACATCCAACTCCCAGGCGGCAATTTAACCGCCAGCGGCGGACAAATTTTACTCGGTAGCGCAGCGAGTCCAGGTTTAGTTAATTTTGCAATGACAGCGGGGGAAAAGGGAAATTTAACTTTAAATTATGACAATCTTCAAAACTTTGGCAATATTCAAATAGCCGATGGAACACTTATTAACACCAGCGGTATTGGGGGTGGCAGAGTAGAGTTAAAAGGTGGAAATGTCGCCCTTAGCGGTGCGCGGATTTATGCGCTGACTTTGGGAAATATTGATGGTAGAGGTATCGATATCAGCGCCCAAAATTTGCGAGTGCAAAACGGCACGCAATTTTCTACCCTGACTCTCGGAGATGGTGCAGGAGGTAATATCAACTTGCGCGCTGCTGATTCTGTAGAAATGAGCGGGCTGGGAGTTGATGGCTATCAACAAGTTGTAATTAAGTATCTGGTATCGGGAACCGCAGACCCCTTTGACCCGCTATTTGTGCTGTTTAATGCTAGTGCTGGTGCTGGTTCGGGGGGGAATATTACGATCGACACTGGCCGCCTGCTGTTCAACAATGGCGTAGTAGGTAGCGGTATCACTTTTGGCGGTGGAAGGGGCGGGAATTTAATCATTCGCGCCAATACTTTTGAGATGGTGGGTTCTGGAATTAACAACGGGACGGCTAAAGAAAGTACCGGTGCGGGAGGAAGTATTAGTGTTGATGTCAATCGATTAATTATGCGCGACGGTTCTCTTCTGGGTACCACCAGCTACAGCAGTGGCCCGTCGGGGAATATCAACATTAAAGCTGCTGAATCAGTAGAATTGTCTAACACCGGCCCGAGAACTGTTGTGTCAACTGGAATCAGCACGCTGAGTATCGGTTCTAACGGAAGGGCGGGGAATATTAACGTTGATACGAAGCGGTTGACTCTCTCTGATGGTTCTGCTTTTACTTTAGGAACGGGTGTTTTAATTGGCAGGTTTTTGTTTTCTCAGGAGGGCGGGCCTGCGGGAAATTTAACTGTTAGGGCTAGTGAATCAGTAGAAATTTCTGGTATTTCTCAAGTTTTGACCAGCGGAATTCAGAATGCTAGCGCGCTGACTTCTGGAACTTTGAGTTCGAGTCGGGGTGGGGATATTCGGATTGATACGCCCAGCCTGACTGTGCGGGATGGGGGGATAGTTTCTACGAGTTCTTTGGGCTCTGGAGATGTGGGGAATATTACTGTTAATGCCGATCGCATTTCAGTCAGCGGCAGCGGAAATAATGGTTTGTTTGTCAGTACAATTGATGCTTCCGTGGGCAAGATATTTGGTACTAATCCTAATGCTACAGCAAATGCCGGTTCGTTGAATCTGAATGCCGATCGACTAATTGTCAGAGATGGAGCTACAGTCACGGTACAGGCTACGGGAACCGGACGCGCTGGTAATATCAATATTGTCGCAAATTCGATCGCTCTTGATAACAAAGCGAGTATTGACGGTACGACTGTATCCGGTACTGGAGCAAATATTAACCTGCAAGCGCGAGACATCCAATTGCGCCGCAACAGCCAAATTACCACCGATGCAGGCACTTCTGACGGCGGCAATATCAACATCAACAGCAACATTCTTGTCGCCCTCCCGCAAGAAAACAGCGACATCACAGCCAACGCCCGCACAGCAGGCGGCGGCCGCGTCAATATCAATGTCCCCAATGTTTTCGGCTTTACAGCAGCGAGTCGCGAACAAGTCAGAAACAGATTGGGGATCAGTGACGCCGAATTTGCAGCGTTGCAAGTAAGTCCTACATCTCTGCTTAATAGCAGCGACATCGCCGCAATTTCCCAAAGTGGTGGCCCGGCGTTGCAAGGAGCCGTAACATTTAGTTCTGTTGGAGTTAATCCGGTTCAAGGTTTAGTGCAACTGCAGCAAAATGTGGTCAATCCGGCTGCGTTAATTGCGGCAAATCCCTGCATCCAAGGGGCCGACAACGAGTTTACTGTGACTGGTCGGGGGGGAGTGCCACCGAGTCCTAATGAAGTTCTCAGCAGCGCTCCCTCGCCGTTTCCGTGGGTGGAACCAGCGGTAGGTGAAAGTCAGCAAGTAGAAAGCCAAAGAACATTCATAGAAATTCGGCCAAGAGAAATTATGCCCGCTCAAGGTTGGGTAATGGACGATCGAGGACAAGTGACGCTGGTAGCCTATAATGCTGGTGGTGTTGCATCTCTTCGCAGTCCGAAACCGACGGGTGTTTGCGTACCTCAATAAGTAATCTTCACGTTTTAGCTAATCCCTCGCTATTTTTATAATATTAAATTAACCACACTTCAAAGATGCAGCGCCAATCTTCCTCCCTATTTTTTGTATTTTTACTGCTGTTTCCTTTCCCCGCCGTCGCTCAATTTGTCCCCGATAATAGCTTGGGAACAGAAAGTTCGCGCACAGTTCCCGACACGATTAATAACTTACCATCGGACAGAATAGAAGGCGGTGCAACTCGCGGAGTAAATTTATTTCATAGTTTCCAAGAATTTAACATCCGTGAAGGGCGGGGAGCATATTTTGCCCGTCCTAACGGGATTGCCAACATCTTCACCCGCGTTACTGGTAGCAACCCTTCTAATATTTTAGGAACTCTGGGAGTTTTGGGAAACAGTAACTTGTTTTTAATTAACCCCAAAGGGATTGTCTTTGGCCCCAATGCTCGGTTAGATTTGCGCGGCTCATTTATTGGATCTACTGGTAGCGGCGTTCTCTTTGATAATGGCTTTGAATTTAGTGCAGCTAATTCTAATGCAGTGCCATTGTTAGCGATTAATATTCCTGTGGGTTTAAGATTTAGAGAAAATCCCGGCACAATTGTTAACTCTTCCCAAGCAATCGGCCCCACACCAACCTTACCGCCCTTGCCCGTAGAAATTCCTGTTTCTAACAAACTTGGTTTAGCAGTAGACCCCGGCCAAACTTTAGCATTAATTGGCGGAGACATTCAAATCCCAGGTGGAATTTTAACAGCTTATACCGGACAAATATTACTGGGAAGTGTGAAAAGTCCAGGTTTAGTGCAATTTGAGCCAACAGCTTTAGGTCTGAATTTAAACTACGGAAATATTCAGAACTTCGGCAATATAGAAATGAACGGTGCATTTATAAACACCAGCGGATTAGGAGGTGGAAAAATTGACATCAGAGGTGGAAATGTTACCGTCAGTAGTTCGGGAATTTATGGACTGACATTGGGAAATATTGATGGTAGAGCGATTGACATCAATGCTCAAAACTTGCGAGTAGATAGAGGGTCACAAATTTTCACCCCGACAGTGGGAGATGGGAAGGGGAGCAATATCAACATCAACGCTACTGAGTCAGTAGAAATGATCGGGTTGGGAACTGAAGGCTATCAGCGGTTTTACAGCCAATTTCTGGCATCAGGAACGCTCAATCCTTTTGACCCGCAAATTGTTCTAATCACTGGTACTGTTGGCAAGGGAGCCGCCGGAGACATTAACATTGACACCGGACGGCTGCTGCTGCGCGATGGGGTAGTGGGCGGTACCGGCACCCTGGGTGCAGGAAATGGCGGAAATCTGAATATCCGTGCTCACACCGTTGATGTCGTCAGTTCTGCGATCAATAACGGCACAACGACGGAAAGTACCGGCTCTGGCGGCAGCATAACTGTTGACGCACAACGGTTAATCCTGCGCGATGGCTCCAATCTCGTCAGTATTAGCCGCAATGATGGAGCATCGGGGAATATCGCGATTAAAGCGAATGAATCTGTAGAATTGTCGGGGAGCCTCCCTGGAAATGGGGCACAAACTGTACTCGGCACGAACTCTTTCGATGGGAATGGGAAAGCCGGGGATATTACGATCGACACTAAGCGGCTGAGTGTTTCTAATGGAGCTGCAATTACTTTATCGACTGGTGCGATTATTGGTGAAAACGTGTTTTCTACCAGTGGGGGGGCTGGAGGAAATTTAACTGTGAGAGCTTCAGAGTCTATAGAAGTGAGCGGCGTGTCTGGAGTTTTGGGGAGTGCGAGCTTCGCACCAAGTGCTCTGGCTACTCAAAGTACAAGCTCTGGTAGGGGTGGAGATATCCGCCTCTCTACGCCCATGCTCACTCTAAGAAATGGAGGTATTATTACTGCGGCTTCTTTGGGTGCAGCAGATGCGGGAGATATTACAATTGATGCCGATCGCACAGAAGTCCAAGGCAGTGGGAATAGCGGTCAGTTCAGCAGTAGAATTGAGGCTTCGGCTGGCCGGGCGCTGAATTTTGTCAATCCCAATGCTACGGCAAATGCGGGTTCGTTGAATCTGAATGCCGATCGATTGATTCTCCGGGATAGTGCAGTGGTTAATGTTCAGTCTTTAGGCACGGGAAGGGCTGGCAATATTAACATTGTAGCTAACTCAATTGCCCTAGATAACAAAGCGAGTATTGATGGTACAACTGACGCAGGCGGTGGTGGAAATATTAATATCAGGGCGCAAGATGTCCAGTTGCGGGGCGGTAGCAGAATTACAACAGATGCAGGTATTTCTGAGGGCGGTAATATCAGAATTGACAGCGATATTTTGGTAGCTTTACCGCGAGAGAATAGTGATATTACTGCTAATGCTCGCACAGCTAGGGGCGGTCAAGTTACGGTAAATGTACCAAATATATTTGGTTTGACAGCAATTAACCGCGAACAAGCTATAAGTAGTTTAGGACTGACTGATGCTGAATTTGCGGCCTTACAAGTAAATCCAACTTCTCTAATTTCTACCAGCGACATCGCCGCGATTTCCCAAAGTGGTGGCCCGGCGTTGCAAGGAGCCGTAACATTTAGTTCTGTTGGAGTGAATCCCGTTCAAGGTTTAGTGGAACTGCCGCAAAATGTGGCCAATCCGGCTGCGTTAATTGCCGCAAATCCCTGCACGCAAGGGGCCGAGAGCGCATTTACAGTCACTGGAAAAGGAGGAGTGCCACCCAGTCCCAATGATGTTCTCAGCAGCAATTATAGCCAGTTTAATTGGGTGGAACCAGCGGTAGGTGTAAGTCAGCAAGTAGAAAGCCAAAGACCATCCATAGAAATGCGGCCAACAGAAATTATTCCCGCTCAAGGTTGGGTAATAGATGAGCAAGGAAAAGTAACGCTGGTAGCGTATAATTCAAGTAATGGTGCATCTCTTCGCAGTCCGAAACGGACGGGTGTTTGCGTACCTCAATAGGTACTCTTCAGTTTTTAGCTAACCCGTCGGTATTTTCCTAAGAGTAAATTAACAGGAATTAAAAGATGCCCCGCCAATCTTCCGCCCTATTTTTTGCATTTTTACTGCTGTTTCCTATCCCCGCCGTCGCCCAAATTGTCCCCGATAGCAGCTTGGGTGCAGAAAGTTCGCGCACAGTTCCCGACACGATTAATAACTTACCCTCAGATAGAATAGAAGGCGGTGCAACTCGCGGCGTTAACCTATTTCACAGTTTACGCGAATTTAACATCCGTGAGGGGCGGGGAGCATATTTTGCCAATCCCAGCGGAATTGCCAACATCTTCACCCGCGTTACTGGTGGCAACCCTTCTAATATTTTAGGAACTCTGGGAGTTTTGGGAAACGGCAATTTATTCTTAATTAACCCCAAAGGGATTGTCTTTGGCCCCAATGCTCGGTTAGATTTGCGAGGCTCATTTATCGGTTCTACTGGTAGCGGCGTTCTCTTTGATAATGGGTTTGAATTTAGTGCAGCTAATTCTAATGCAGTGCCATTGTTAGCGATTAATATTCCTGTGGGTTTAAGCTTTAGAGAAAATCCTGGCACAATTGTCAACTCTTCCAGTGTTACCCAAGTTATTGAAGGCACAACAATCCCCGTAGGTTTAGCAGTTCCTCCCGGTCAAACCTTAGCAATGGTGGGAGGAGATTTAATTTTTAACAATGGTTTTGCCAGCGCTTTTAGTGGCAACATTCAATTAGGAAGTGTGGCAAGTCCGGGTGTAGTAAGCTTTAGCATCACGCCCATAGGATTAGGTTTAGATTATACAAATGTTGCCAATTTTGGCAACATTGAATTATCAGGTTTATCGGCGGTGACAGCTAGCGGGCCAGGGGGAGGCGCGATCGCACTCCGGGGAGGAAATGTGACATTGCGCGATCGATCGAGCCTAGTCTCCGATACCTTGGGAAGCATTGACGGCCGCGGCATCAATATCGAAGCAGTGCGCTTTAGCCTATTAGATCGAGCCTTTGTCGGCTCCACCACTACCGGAAGCGGAGCCGGAGGCCCGATCGATGTCCGAACCGCCGAGAATATAGAACTCAAGGGAATAGGATTTGAGAACTTTCGGCGACGGATTCTCGATCCTGGTGCAGCACAAGAGCCGCCAGATGTCGCCTCCCGCGAAAGCAGCATCATTACCGGAACCCTCGGTGCCGGCAGAGCCGGGGATATCGCGCTCGACACCAAACGATTAACTATCCGAGACGGATCGGCAATACTCAACCCTACACTCGGTACCGGAGACGGCTCTGGTGTGACAATTAGAGCCTCTGAATCGGTAGAAATCAACGCCTCCGGGCTGTTCACCACAACTTTTAACAGCGGAAATGCAGGTAGTATCGCTATCGAAACCGGTCAACTGAGTGTCAGCGACGGAGCCATTATCTCGCCCTCGACTTTTGGTGCCGGGAACAGCGGAAATCTGAGCGTGAGAGCTTCTGACTCGGTAATAGTAGCGAGAGAGCGATCGGATAGCCCCCTGAGTACGGCTCTAGCAGCTAACAGTATTGGCGGCACGGGAAGGGCTGGAAACATTGAAATTAACACCCGCTCCCTGCGCGTCGAAGCAGGGGCTAGCATCACTTCTTCGAGCGGGGTGAGAACTGCAGAGCAGGTGATTCCTGCGGGGGGGCCCGGCGGCAACATCACCGTCAACGCTTCAGACTCGGTGGAAGTGATCGGCACCGCACCGGGCGAAATTCCTTCCCGAAGTCTAATCGCTGCGGGAACGGCTGGGGGCGGCAAAGGCGGTGATGTGACGTTGAATGCCAGACGGTTGATTGTCCGAGACGGAGGAGCTATCGGAGCCTCAACTTTGGGTGAGGGACAAGGGGGAAATGTGACTGTCGCTGCTTCGGAATCGGTGGAAATAGCCGGAACTACCAGAGACGGGATCTTTCCCAGCAGCATCGGCACAGCTTCGGGAGATTTGCTGTACCAGACTTTGTTGGGGCTGCAACCTCCATCTGGTGCGGCGGGAAGCTTGAGCATTGCGGCGGGCCGGTTGAGTGTCCGAGACGGCGCAGCGGTTAGCGTCCAGAGTTATGGAACGGGGGAGGCTGGCAGCATCAATGTTGTCGCAGATTCGATCGCCCTCACCACCAAAGGCAGTATTGACGGCACGACTGTATCGGGTATCGGGGCTAATATTAACTTGCGATCGCGCGACATCCAATTGCGCCGGGGGAGCCGCATCACCACTGATGCGGGCGCTGCCGACGGCGGCAATATCAACATTAAAAGCGATATTCTGGTTACTCTTCCCAACGAAAATAGCGATATTACGGCTAATGCGCGATCGGCCCAAGGTGGGCGGGTTAATATTAATGTCCCCAATGTTTTCGGGTTTACATCAGTCACTCGCGAACAGGTTCGAGCGACTTTGGGATTAACAGATGCTCAATTTGCAGCGTTGCAAGTAAGTCCGACTTCTCTAAATCCTACCAGTGATATTGCGGCGATTTCCCAAAGTAGCGGCCCGGCTTTGCAAGGTACTGTAACATTTAGTGCTTCTGGAGTGAATCCGGCTCAAGGTTTAGTGGAACTGCCGCAAAATGTGGTCGATTCGGCTGCGTTAATTGCGGCAAATCCCTGCACGCAAGAGGCCGAGAGCGCATTTACCGTCACTGGGAAAGGAGGAGTGCCACCCAGTCCCAATGATGCCCTCAGCAGCAATTCTAGCCAGTTTAATTGGGTGGAAGAGGCAGGAAGTTCGGCAACGAATGTAGAGGGTTTAACCGATGTAACCGATCGAGGGAAGAAGAAGGAAGAAGGAGAAATCCCCGATCGCGAAGTTGTGCCGGCGCAAGGTTGGGTGGTGAATGCTCAAGGAGAAGTTATGCTTGTTGGATATAATCCGGGTAATGCTGCTGACTCTCGCAATCCTCGACCTAGTTCTGTTTGTGTGCCGCGTTGAAATTAGGTTTTTTTTACCGCAGATGTAGGCGGATTAACGCGGATTAACGCAGATCAAAAATAAGATGTATTTGGGTTAATCAGTAGGTGTGTCTGCGCTTGTAATTTTATTTTCTAACTATGAAGTTTACCCGATCGCTCCGACAAGTAATTCTGTTATTTGTGATTTCCTGTCTGCTAGCAATTGCGATTCCTCCTGGAATTGCTCAGGTTAATCCACCACCAGCGGTGCAGCTTGTTCGACAAGCTCGAACTCTGTACCAAGAGGAACGTTTTTCGGAAGCTGTACCTTTGTTGCAGCAAGCGGCGGCGCAGTTTGAGGCAAAAGGCGAAAATCTCGATCGCGCCACAGCTTTGAGCAATTTAGCTGCAACCTACGGGCAGTTGGCGCTTTGGGAAGAAGCAGAAAAAGCTGTAAATTCGAGTTTGTCGGCTGTGCGAACCCAAGCCAAAACTCCCGAACAGCAGCGGATTTTAGCTGAAACTCTCAACATTCAAGGACAGTTGCAACTTGAACGCGGGCAGACTCAAGATGCGATCGAGATTTGGACGCAAGCTGCTAAAATTTTCGAGCAAATTGATAGAAAGAACCAACTTTTTCAAGTTCAAATTAATCAAAGTCGGGCTTGGGAAATTCTCGGACTTTACCCCAGGGCTTGCAAAATGATGTTAGCTTCTTTCAAGCTGGAAAACCAAACTTGCGAAGTTTCCGCAGCGGGTTTGGAAACTTTGAAAAATGAATCGGTTTCTCTCGAACAAGTCCGGGCAATTCATGCTTTAGGGCGGGTATTGCGGGTTTTGGGACAACTGGAACGATCGCAGGATGTGCTGTCACTTGGACTCGAAGCAGCCCAAAAATTAGGTAGCCGGCCAGAGGAGGCTGCAATTTATCTTAATCTGGGCAATACGGTACGGGCTAAAAGCAATAAACCGGGTTTGACACCAGAACAGCGGGCGGATTGGGAACGCTTTGCCCTAGAGTATTATGGTCGATCGATCCAGGCGATGCCGGATCGATCGCCCCTACAAATTCAGGCAAAGTTAAATCAATTGAGTTTGTTAGTCGATCGCCAAGATTGGTCGGAAGCAGAGGCTTTGTGGCGTTCTCTCGAATCTCAAACCGATCAATTTGGCTCGAATCGCGCCGGACTTTACGCTCAAATTAATTTAGCTCAAAGCTTGATGAAATTAGCTCAGTCGCCTGCGAAAACTTTGAGTTTAAGCGATATTGACACAATGCTCGATCGCTCTGTCGAAGGAGCAAACAGTTTGGGCGATCGACGAATACAAGCTTATATTCTGGCAGCAAAAGGCAAACTATCGGAAATCCAACAGCAGTATCAGAAAGCAGAAAATCTCACAACCGAGGCTTTGAGTTTAGCACCGGCTTTTCAATCTCCCGATATTGCTTACCAATTGTTTTGGCAACTGGGACGGATTCGGAAAGCTCAAGGAAATACAGAAGGGGCGATCGTTCAATATACTCAAGCTGTCAATATATTGTCTTCTCTGCGGGGCGATTTGGTAACAGTCAATCCCGAAGTGCAATTTTCGTTTCGGGAAAGTGCCGAACCGGTTTATCGGGAATTAGTCGGGCTGCTTTTGCAAGAGGAATCTCCCAGCCAACCTAAATTGAAACTGGCGCGCCAAACTGTGGAATCTTTGCAGTTGGCGGAATTGGACAACTTTTTTCGGGATGCTTGCGCTGATGCTAAACCAAAGTCGATCGAGGAAATCGATCCGACTGCGGCGGTGATTTATCCGATTATTTTGAGCGATCGTTTGGAGGTAATTTTGTCAATTCCCGGCAAACCCCTGCGCCGCTACGCTACGAAGAAGTCTCAAGCTGAGTTGGAAACTGCCTTCAGACAAGCCAAAAATCTCATCAGGCCTGCTGCTTTCCCCCGCAACAGGAGGCAACCCGTTGAACAGGTTTATGACTGGTTAATCCGCCCCGCAGAGGCGGATTTGACTGCCGCCGGGATTAAAACCCTGGTATTTGTGCTCGACGGTTATTTGCGAAATCTGCCGATGGCGGTGCTGCACGACGGTGAAAAGTTTTTGGTAGAAAAATACAGCATTGCTTTGGCGCCGGGATTGCAATTGCTGGCACCGAAACCGCTGAACAAAGTCAAGTTAAAAGTGCTCACCGCTGGCCTCTCGGAACCGCGTCAAGGCTTCTCGGCTTTGCCGGGGGTGAAGGAGGAAGTTCAGCAAATTGCAGCCGAGATGCCGGCGAGTTCGCTGCTGAATGAAGATTTTGTCAGCGGGCGATTGCACGATCGAATTAAAGCAGTATCTTACCCGATCGTCCATTTGGCAACTCACGGTCAGTTTAGCTCGAATGCAGCGGATACTTTTATTGTGACTTGGGATCAGAAAGTGAATGTTAAGGAGTTCGATCGACTGCTGCGAGCCCGCACAGGGGAGAGACAACAGCCGATCGAACTTTTGGTTTTGAGTGCTTGCGAAACTGCTTCGGGGGATAACCGGGCGGCTTTGGGTTTGGCGGGGGCGGCAATTCGATCGGGTGCGCGCAGCACCGCCGCCACCCTTTGGCAAGTCAACGACGAATCTACAGCTATCTTTATGGCTGAATTTTACAAGCAACTGGCTTCTTCTAAAACCAGCAAAGCTGAAGCCCTCCGCAACGCTCAATTAACGCTGCTGAAAAACCCAGACTATCAAAATCCCTATTTCTGGGCGCCTTTCGTGCTAGTGGGGAATTGGCAGTAATTTAAGATCGGGCATCGGGCATGGGGCATCGGGCATCTGACAATTTTAGATTTTAGATTTTAGATTTTAGATTGCTCAGGGCATTGGGCATCGGCGGGCGGTGGACAACAGTCAACAGTCAACAGTCAACTGACAACTGACAACTGACAATTGACAAGTGACTCAAATGCAGTTGGTTTTTTGTTAAAGTTTGTAAACTGTTAAGAGTGCTTTTTGCATCTAATATTTTTTCGAGGAGTCCCATGAAGCAACTTTTGATTGCTGAGCGCTTTTGCTTAATTGCCCACGTCTTGTCAATGGCTTTTGGATTGGCAGGGTTGCTGCTGATTTTACCCCGTCCCGAATTGGTGATGAGTTTACCGCCCGCGGGGCAAACGCTATTCCAGTGGGGGATGGCTGGGGGTGGAGTAGTTTATATCATCTTTGGTGCAGCAGCAGTTGCTCTCTATGCCTTGCGGACATTGGGTTGGGGTGCAACTCTGGCTTTTTTAGTGCCTTCTGTGTTTTTGTCCTTGAGTAGCGAGTTGTTGGGAACGAGTACGGGTTTTCCCTTCGGCCACTACCACTATTTAAGCGGTTTGGGCTACAAAATTGCAGGGCTGGTTCCGTTTACCATTCCCCTCTCGTGGTTTTATCTGGGACTGGTTTCATACATAATTGCTCGCGCTGGAGTAGCTGGCGGTAAAGGTGAACTCAACTGGGTGCGCCAAATAGGGGCGATCGCCCTTGGTGCTTTGCTGCTAACTGCTTGGGATTTTGTACTAGATCCGGCGATGAGTCAAACTGCTGTTCCTTTTTGGGAGTTTGAGGAACTTGGGGCTTTCTTTGGAATGCCTTACCGCAATTTGGCTGGTTGGATGGGTACGGGGGCGCTATTTATGTCTGTAGCAGCTTTCTTGTGGAGAAAAACACCGATTAAATTAGAGCGATCGGAATTGGGTTTGCCCTTAATTGTTTATTTGGTAAACTTTGCTTTCGGAGCAATTATCACTGTAGTTTCCTTGGATTCTCGGTTCTGGTTCCCGACATCGCTAGCGGTGCTTCTGGGTGTAGTTCCGGCGATCGCGTTATGCTGGATCGCTAAACCCGCAACAGGTGACGTAACCGAAACAATGCCGTCTTTGGATACATCTGTTATCACGGCCCAAATTCCACCTCAGCCCGTGGGCGTTTTGCGTAAGTGAGTTGCTAGCGAGCAACCCCGGCTGATTTAGCAAAAATTTACACTAAATTTTGAGCTAGTTTAAAAACCCGGTTTCTACAAGAAACCGGGTTTTTCAATGGCGATTTTTTCATGCCCAATTCCTGTAATATGTTTGAGGCAAAAATTTTATTAAATTTTTAAATTGACACCAACCGTAATTTCCAATTCTTCAATTGAAAATCTAAAATCTAAAATCTAAAATCTAAAATCCCATGATCGCCCCTCACCTGTTCTCCCAACCGCTGACAAGTATCATCGCTGTCGCACTCCTGCTGCTGCAATTACCCGCCGCCGCCCTTCTGATGTCGCGTTTGATTAAAGGCCCATCGCGCATCCCACCCCTGGAACCGGATTCGCCGACGCTGGATTTGTTGGGTAGTTGTACTGCGGTAGTACCGACTTTGAACGAAGCCGATCGCATTTCGCCTTGTTTGGAAGGATTAAGCCGCCAAAGTTACGAACTCCGAGAAGCGATCGTGGTTGACAGCTATTCGGTAGACGGAACCGGAGATTTAGTCAAAGCAGCAGCACAAAAAGACCCCCGGTTTCGCTTGATTAACGACGATCCGCTGCCGGCGGGTTGGGTAGGGCGTCCGTGGGCGCTGAATGCGGGTTTTTTGGCCAGTTCCGAGAAGTGCGAGTGGATTTTGGGGATAGATGCGGATACTGTGCCCCATCCGGGTTTGATTGCGAGTTTACTCAAAACAGCGAAAGCTGGAAATTACGATTTGATTTCGCTGTCGCCACAGTTTATCCTCAAGTATCCAGGGGAGTTGTGGCTGCAACCTGCTTTGTTAATGACTTTGGTTTATCGGTTCGGGCCGACGGGGACTGGCGGGGATGTGCCGGAACGGGTGATGGCGAATGGTCAGTGTTTCTTGTGCAAGCGCGAGGTTTTGGTGGCATTGGGGGGCTATGAGGTCGCGAGGGGTTCTTTTTGCGATGATGTGACTCTGGCTCGCTATGCGGCTGCTAAGGGCTTTAAGGTGGGCTTTTTGGATGGGGCTAAAGTGTTGAAGGTGCGGATGTATGAGGGGGCGATCGAGACTTGGAATGAATGGGGTCGATCGCTCGATTTGAAAGATGCTGCTTCGGGCGGTCAAATCTGGGGCGATTTGTGGCTGTTGCTGGCGGTTCAAGGTTTGCCGGTGCCGATTGTGTTGTGCTATTTGTTGTTTGGTTCGCTGCCGCCGGTTGGTGTATTTCCGCACTTTTGGCTGTTGGGATTGAATGTATTTTTGGTTGCAGTGCGATCGGCTTTGTGTTTGGCGATCGCACCTTCTTACGATACAACTGGGGCATCGGGTAAATGGCTGTTTTGGCTGTCACCTTTAGCCGATCCGTTGGCGTTTTTGCGTATTCTAATTTCTGCGTTGAATCAGCCTACTCAGTGGCGCGGCAGAAAGTATGAATAATCGTTAAATTTTTGCTAGACCTTTTAAAATTGGTAGAAGTGCGATCGCCCTTTTCTTTCTTTCTTAAGTCAGCGGGGAATTAGCAGATATTATCAAATTCGTATTCACTCCAACGCTAACACCTAACTGCTCCCGGATATCGGCTTGTTCATTTTGCACGAGCGACATGATGTAGATGATACGGCAGTGCCCTTGGACTACCGCGATTAATTGTAGGGAAACGGCACAGTGCCGTCTCGAAAGCTGTGGGTAATATTAATTCCGATGCTACCTACCGGATTTGACTTGAGTCCTAAAGCCATTACCTACACCGCCACAGATAGTATCAGGAACTAACTGTCCAAACAGGGAGGCAAACGCCTCCCTGTGATGGCTTAGCGTATAGTATCTTCCCCAGCAATCTTACAAGAAAGAGCTACTATTAAGAGACGTTGGATTCAGATTATAAACCACTCCCAAGTAGTCATTCCCCGATTTTATCGCCGTTGATGCTACAGCAGTTGCACCATCTAAGATGACATTAACAGACTCAAAAGTTAATTGACTGAAAGTGACATCAATTAACTTGATTTTATCCTCGGAAGAGAAGTCAGTAATCACATCGGCTTGAGATAGTTCCGTAGCCGTATCTTGCAATACAAAAATATCATTCCCTGCGCCACCTGTGAGGATATCCAAACCGGAATCGCCATTCAGGAGATCGTTACCCCCACCGCCTGATAAAATATCATCTTGCTTACCACCGCGCAGGGTATCATCGCCATCACCACCTAGCAGGATATCGTTGTCATTATTCCCGCTAAGAAAATCGTTGCCAGTACCGCCCGCGATCGAATCTGAACCTTTGCCGCCAATTAGTTCGTCGTTACCTCCTCCACCTACTAAAGTATCTTCTCCTTGATTCCCAAAATAGGTGTTTGGGAAGTCTAATCCCCTCAAGGAATCGTTGCCGGCAAGGGCAAATACGCTTAAGCCTAATGCTGCTGCTGGGAAGCTGGTATCGTTGCCATCTGTTAGCAGGTAAACATCTCCTAATCGGGTGTTTTCTGGTAAACCCGATCGCACGTTACTTGATACCGATGGTTTTGGCATTGCGATCGCAATTTGTACTTCCGGTGTCGGTGTCGGTGTCGGTGTCGGTGTCGGTGTTGGTGTAGGAGTTGTGACTGCGGGTGTAGGAGTTGTGACTACAGGTGTTGGTGTTGTGACTACAGGTGTTGGTGTTGTGACTGCGGGTGTTGGTGTTGTGACTACAGGTGTTGGTGTTGTGACTACAGGTGTTGGTGTTGTGACTACAGGTGTTGGTGTTGTGACTACAGGGTTATTACCACCATTCAAAATTTGTTCATCTAACGCCGTACCCGTGTTTTCTGCAACTAGAGAATCGAGGGGTTTTTGACCGGCACCAAATGCTTTAAAGTCTTGAGTTGTTTCACCCAAAGCAATTTTTTGGATGGCTGCTACTTGTTTTTGCAGTTGTGTAAGATCGGTATTAGTCGCGATCGCCTCTACAATCCGTTGATTGGATGCTGCGATTACCTGGGCTAGTGCTGGTGCCGCCACTGATATCTCTTGGGCGTTAAAATTAGGATCGATCGCCTTTACTTGATCGCCCACTTGGACGATTAAATCCGCCACTTGTTCGGGTTTGGTGAAATCTAAGGTTCCTGTTAGGATGCGATCGGCGATCGTACTAATTATTTGCTTGACAGCATCACCCATACTCAGATTGCTGGCACCTTCAATTAATCCTGCTGTTTGAGTGATCGAGTTTTGGGCTACCAGCATCGCAGTTAATACCGCTTTACCACCCGGTTGTTCCCCTAGGGTAGCGGCGATCGGATCCACATAATTAATCGGGATATCGCTAGGAATATCGAAAGCGCTAGTGACTTTTGCATCAGCTTCATTAACGGTTAAACCGCGATCGGCTAATTCAGCTACCATGCTAGTCAGTAAAGTAATTACTTCTGCATCGGGTGTCGCTTTGAGCGGAGTTTCTAGGGGTAAACCGGTACCGATGTCGGTGCCGCCAAAAGCAACTAAATTACCTTCACTTGCATCAAGTTTGCCGTTATTATTAGTGTCAAAAGTGTCCGAAGTAATATCAAAACTAAATGCGCCGTTACCGTCTGTTGTGCCTTTGGGTTCGTTCGGATCGGCGATGCCATTTTTGTTAGCATCAAAGAAGACATTCGCGCCGGCAATATAGTCGTCAATTACAAAACCACCAAAAGTAGAACTCTTGAAGCGGATTATTTCGCTAACATTGGCACCAGACGAATCCGTTCCTATTATCTTCATCCAGTAGTCAAATTTCTGCGGGCGAGTCTCGCCGATCTCAATTTTGCGAGTTGCGGAATTGAAAGTTAACCATGAGGGGAGAGGAATCTCAGGAAAACTTAACTCATTTACTGGCTGACGATAGCGACCGCCACTCCGATCGGTTTTCCATGTAAACGCCGACGAATTCAACGCCTTGAAATCTGCTAGGGCGATCGAATAATTAATGCTGTCGCCCGGGTCGGGGTCAGTATCGGTGTTTGCAGCCAAGGTAAACACATTGCCAGTTTGAGAAAAACCTAGTGCTCCACTTTGTTGCGAAAAGGCAGAAAGATTTACAACTGGGGGGTTGTTCTTATTCGTTGGCGTTACTGGCATTGGCGTGGGAGTTACTGGCGTTGGTGTTGGCGTTACTGGCGTTGTCGTGTTGAGCAGGATCGAGGCAGTGTCGCCGAACGAGTTCGCCACAGCTAAGTCAGGTTTCCCGTCGGCGTTGATGTCGCCGATGCTGACGGAGCTGGGGTTACTGCCAGTTGTGAAGTCTACTTTGGTGGCAAAGGTAGGAATGGTGGCTCCGGTGGCGGTGGTATTGATCAGGATGGAGACGTTGTTGTCGTTGGCGTTCGCCACAGCTAAGTCAGGTTTGCCGTCGCCGTTGATGTCGCCGATGCTGATGGATTTGGGGCCAGTGTCAGTTGTGAAGTCTACTTTGGTGGCGAAAGTGGGGGTGGTGGCGTTGCTGGGGGTGGTGTTGAGCAGGATCGAGATGTTGCTGCCGTTATTCGCCACAGCTAAGTCAGGTTTGCCATCGCCGTTGATGTCGCCTATGCTGACGCTTCTGGGAGAACTGCCAGCTCTGAAGTCAACTTTAGTGGCGAAAGAGGGGGTGGTGGCTCCTGTGGCGGTAGTGTTGAGCAGGATGGAGACAGTGTTGCTGAACCGATTCGCCACAGCTAAGTCAGGTTTCCCGTCGCCGTTGATGTCGCCGATGCTGACGGAGTTGGGACCAGTGTCAGTAGGGAAGGTAACGTGGGTGGCGAAAGTGGGGGTGGTGGCTCCTATGGCGGTGGTATTGAGCAGGATGGAAGCATCGTTACTGAATACCACCGCCACAGCTAAGTCAGGTTTCCCGTCGCCGTTGATGTCGCCGATGCTGACGGAGTTGGGGTGAGTGCCAGTAGGTAAGTCCTGTGTAGGTAAGTCTACTTTGGTGGCGAAAGTGGGGGTAGTGGCTCCTGTGGTGCTGGTGTTGAGCAAGATGGAAGCGTCGTTGCTGCCGAAGTTCGCCACAGCTAAGTCTGGTTTGCCGTCGCCGTTGATGTCGCCGATGCTGATGGAGGTGGGAGTAAGGCCAGTTGCGAAGGTGACTTGGGAGGCAAAGGTGGGGGTGGTGGCTCCTGTGGTGCTGGTGTTGAGCAGGATGGAGGCAGTGTTGCTGCCGCTATTCGCCACAGCTAAGTCAGGTTTGCCGTCGCCATTGAAGTCGCCGATGCTGACGGAGATGGGGAAACTGCCAGTTGTGAAGTCAACTTTAGGGGCGAAGCTGAGCACGCCGCTGTAGGTTTTGAGGGTGGTTTCTGTCAGAGAAAGTTTGGGCTTTTGGCTCGATGGGGGGATGAGTTGCGGGATGTTCCAGGTGCCACCTAGTTTGCTGTTACCTGTAGGCTGGGAGTTAGCGGCGATGTTTGCGCCTGTGAGTTGGTTCAGTTGAGTCAGGAATTGGTGCCCGGATTTTTCGGCTGCTACGTTACAGCCATACAAGATGATGCTGGCGTTGGCTGTGAGGGCGTTTCGCCACTGTTGCAACTGTTGGCTGTAGTTTTCGATGTTGCTGGTGTTTAGTTCTGTCGTGCCTAAGTAAATCTTGCCGGGGCTACCGTGGGTGATGATGTGTAGCGATTCGATGCCTGTATGCTGAGCTAGGAATGTGGTGATTTGCTCTATGGCATCAGGCTGGTTTTCGAGGATGTAGGTGGCAGTGCCTGGTTTGATGCCTTGGATTATGTAGTTGCTGTCTGGTACTGTGGGGTCAAGGATGACGATCGAGCTTGGCTGGTTGCTCATGCAAGCAACAAAGGGATTTTTTTTGTTAAGTTGAGTTAGGGTTTTCATCTGTTTTTGCTTTAGGTAGAATTACTGGTTTTTGAGTTGCTAAAAGCGATCGCCCGATTTGATTTGCGATGGCGGTATTTCTATCTGGTAGCGGATGACCCCCTAAACTTTTAATTACTCGGAGCTTAGCAGGGTTCGATCGCACTGTCAGTGCTTTAGCTAGCTCATGTACAAATCTTTATATATTTCTAAGTAATTTTACACAAATTATAAAAAATCGAAGCGATTTACAGTGGCGCGGCGACGGCTTTATGAGATTATTGATTTTAGGCAATTACGCTCAGTGATTCTATGAATAACGATCGCACAAATTTCAATACAGTCCAAGAACACGAGATTTTTGGCGATCGCGATTTTCCCTCTTGGTTAACCCAACAACAAATCAGCCTCGCTTGCACTACCTATCAAACCAGCAGGTTAATGTTAATCGGCGCTGTGCCAGAAACGAACAGAATATCAGCTTTTTGGCGAATATTCGATCGCGCAATGGGGCTTTACTGCACGCCGGAACGCCTTTATTTAAGTTCAAAATATCAACTCTGGCAATTAGATAATGTCTTAGAATCCGGGAAATTATACCAAGGATACGACAAATTATATATACCAAGAATCGGTTATACTACAGGTGATATCGACATTCACGATATCGCAGTCGATAAAAATAATCAAATCATTTTTATTAGCACTTTGTTTAATTGTATCGCTACATTGAGCGATCGCCACAGTTGCAAACCTCTCTGGAAACCAGGTTTTATCTCACAATGTATAAATGAAGACCGCTGTCACCTCAACGGTTTGGCAATGGTAGCTGGGGAGGCGAAATATGTCACGGCGTCGAGTCAGTCGGATGTAGTGGATGGCTGGCGCGATCGCCGACAAAACGGCGGTATAGTTATTGATATTGAATCTAATGATATTATCGTCACAGGATTGTCAATGCCACACTCGCCTCGCTGGTATCAAGACAAGTTGTGGTTGCTGAATTCGGGGAGAGGGGAATTCGGTTATGTGGATTTAGACACAGGAAAATTTGAGGCAATTACGTTTTGTCCGGGATATGTGCGAGGACTAGCATTTTGGCAAAATTGGGCAATTGTTGGACTCTCGAAACCTAGGGGAGGTGACAACACTTTTAGCGGTTTAGAATTGGATGAGTTGTTGCTCGCCAAAGATGCTGAGGCTCGCTGTGGTATGATGGCGATCGATTTGACTACGGGGGCGATCGTTCACTGGTTGCGCTTTGAAGGAATTGTCACCGAACTCTATGATGTACAAGTGATTCCGACAGTGCAAAAGCCGATGGCCTTGGGTTTTCAGACTGACGAAATTGCTCAGTTAATTACTTTGGAACTTTAACCGCAGATGGTGGCGGATGTACGCGGATGGACGCAGATACAGCAGATTCCACGTTTATGAAGCACACCCCGGAAGTGCGATCGCCGTAGGGAAACGGCATTACCCAAAGCGTGTCAACTTAAGCTTTTAGTCCACCAGTCCTCCCCCCCACCCGCTACTCCGCCAGGGGTTGAAAGGGAGCATGTCACTTTTGCAATAAGTATTTATACTTGTGCAGTTTTTGGCGGTCTACCAATTAAGCCATTTAAGTAA